>NZ_DCRG01000014.1:0-67940 GCF_002325125.1 Sphingobacterium sp. UBA1498 | reverse complement strand
TAGAAAAGAAATTAAATTAATAACATAAAGAGATGCAAGGATTATTAATCGGTCTAATCATATTGGCTAGTATTATTTTAGCGTTTTTGGTTTTAATCCAAAATCCAAAAGGAGGAGGTTTGTCATCTGGTTTTTCGGGTGGAACGAATCTTATGGGTGTAAAACGTACAGGTGACATTTTGGAAAAAGGTACTTGGATCATGGTTATTGCCATCATGGTATTTAGCTTGGGTGTAAATATTATTGGAACATCGCCAAGCACATCCAAAGGAGGATTGGGGGGGCAAATTGAAGCGCCTGCTCAGCAAGGTCCATTGAACTTAGGTACTGGACAAAATCCTGCTGGTGCTCCTGCTGGACAAGAGCAAACAGCTCCGGCTCAATCTCAGGAAAAAGTACCGGCGACAGCGCCTACCACGAAACCAGCGGAAGAGGCTAAAAAATAGTTGTCAATAAAAAATTATACGCCCTGTTTGTGAAAGCAAACGGGGCTTTTTGTTTTCTGTATTTTTTAGACGTTGTTGTCAATGAATGGATCGTGAAGGTTTTGCTAAGCGGATTAAGCGTATTAAATCAAATGGATATTGGGTAAGCAGAAGTAAGACTGGCAGACATAAAATGACAGTGTGACAGCAAAATGAATTTTTGTCGATTGGGATGTTAACTTTTGTGTGAAAAATTGTCTTAAAAGCCCTTCCAATTACAATTGGCATAAAAGATGATGTGCTTATAGCGATTATAACATAAAAATAAATTCAAAACAGATAAAAAGTAAATTAATTATGGCATTAAGTATCAAACCTATCGGAGACAGAGTAGTAGTAGAAGCTGCTCCAGCAGAAGAAAAAACAGCTTCAGGGTTGTATATCCCCGATACAGCAAAAGAAAAACCATCTCAAGGTACAGTAGTTGCTGTAGGTACAGGTAAAGTTGACGAACCGTTAACTGTGAAAGTTGGTGACAAAGTATTATACGGAAAATACGCAGGTACTGAAATTACTTACGAAGGAAAAGAGTACTTAATTATGCGTGAGTCTGATATTTACGCGGTCATCTAATTCATACAAACGATTATTTAAAAAAGAGCTTACTGGCTCGGTTAAAAATTCAAGTTTATTTTAGTGGAGCTGTAAATTTGGATGTTAAAAGATAAAACCGGTTTGCGGTTTAGTATACTATCTTAATTACACTTCTTGAAATACTTAATACTTATAAAAAATGGCAAAACAAGTAAAATATAACGTTGAGGCTCGTGAAGCCCTTAAAAAAGGTGTAGATACTTTAGCAAATGCAGTTAAAGTAACATTAGGTCCTAAAGGACGTAACGTAATTATTGAAAAGAAATTTGGTGCTCCAGTAATTACTAAAGATGGTGTCTCGGTAGCGAAGGAAATCGAATTGAAAGACGCTTTAGAAAATATGGGTGCGCAAATGGTAAAAGAAGTAGCTTCCAAAACAGCTGATCAAGCGGGTGATGGTACCACTACTGCTACAGTATTAGCGCAAGCAATCGTTGCTCCAGGTATCAAATCTGTGGCTGCTGGTGCTAACCCAATGGATCTAAAACGTGGTATTGACAAAGCGGTTGCTACTGTAGTTGCCAACTTGAAATCACAATCTCAAGAAGTTGGTCAAGATAACAATAAAATCAAACAAGTTGCTACAATTTCAGCTAACAATGACGAAGTAATTGGTTCGTTAATTGCACAAGCAATGGAAAAAGTAGGTAATGATGGTGTTATCACTGTAGAAGAGGCTAAAGGTACTGAAACAGAAGTTAAAACTGTCGAAGGTATGCAATTTGACCGCGGTTATTTGTCACCATATTTTGTGACAAATTCCGATAAGATGGAAGCAGAATTGGATAATCCATATATTTTGATCTATGACAAGAAAATCAGCAACATGAAAGAATTGCTGCCTATCTTGGAGAAACAAGTTCAAACGGGCAAACCTTTATTGATCATTGCTGAAGATCTAGATGGTGAGGCTTTGGCGACCTTGGTGGTTAATAAAATCCGTGGTTCTTTGAAAGTTGCAGCTGTCAAAGCTCCAGGTTTCGGCGACCGTCGTAAAGCCATGTTGGAAGATATTGCGATCTTAACTGGTGGTACGGTGATTTCAGAAGAAAGAGGTTTCAAATTAGAAAATGCTGAATTATCTTACTTAGGTCAAGCTGAGAAAGTTCAGGTTGATAAAGATAATACAACCATCATCAATGGTTCTGGAAATGTGGAAGATATCAAAGCACGTGTTGCACAAATCCGTTCACAAATTGAAACAACAACTTCAGACTACGATCGTGAAAAACTACAAGAGCGTTTGGCTAAATTGTCTGGTGGTGTAGCTGTATTGTATGTAGGTGCAACTACTGAAGTTGAGATGAAAGAGAAAAAAGACCGTGTTGATGATGCTTTGCATGCAACTCGCGCTGCTGTTGAAGAAGGTATTATCGCTGGTGGTGGTGTTGCATTTATCCGTGCTACTGAAGCTTTGTTAGATCTAAAAGGTGAAAATGAAGATGAGCAAATTGGTATTGATATCATCAAACGTGCGATTGAGGAGCCGTTACGTCAGATCTGTAACAATGCAGGTATTGAAGGTGCAGTAATTGTTCAAAAAGTAAAAGAAGGAACTGCAGATTTTGGTTACAATGCGCGTACAGACCGTTATGAAAACTTAATTGCTGCTGGTGTAATTGATCCAACTAAAGTATCTCGTGTAGCGCTAGAAAATGCTGCTTCAGTTGCTTCAATGCTATTGACTACTGAGTGTGTTTTAGCCGACGAAGCTGAAGAAAACCCTGTAGGTGCTGGTGCTCCTCCAATGGGTGGTGGTATGGGTGGCATGATGTAAGATCATCCACTTTAAAAAAAATACGGGCTCTTTTGGATTTCCAAAAGAGCCCGTATTTTTTTGACCTTAGTAACCCTTTGCCGTATCGTCTCCACGCGGATCGGCTCCGGTCTGTAATTTACCGTCCGGTAATACCACGATATTCTCCACACGACCGATTGCCCCCCTCTGATTTATCGTATAGCCATCTTTTGCCAATTGATTACGCAGGTTGGCATCAATGGCATTATGCTCGACATCGACACGATCAGGAAGCCATTGATGATGAAATCTTGGCAAGCTAACAGCTGCCTGTGCGTTCTTTCTGAAGTCGATGACGTTTAGAATAGTCTGAAAAACAGACGTAATAATCGTCGATCCTCCTGGGGTGCCGACAACCATAAATAGCTTGCCATTTTTTTCTACAATAGTAGGTGTCATCGAACTGAGCATTCTTTTACCTGGCTGAATCTCATTTGCCTTTTCACCTGTCAAACCGTACATGTTAGGTACGCCGGCTTTCACCGAAAAATCGTCCATTTCATTGTTTAATAGGAAGCCTGCACCGGCTACAAATACGCCCGATCCATACGAATCATTAAGTGTTGTTGTAATGGATACTGCACTCCCTTGCTCGTCTACAATATTGAAATGCGTCGTTTGTTCACTTTCATAACCCGGAATGACATCTGCATTGACATCTTTGCTTGATGTCGCTTTATGGAAATTGACTGAATGGAGTTTATGCGCATTTGAGCTTGAGTCAATAAGCTGTTCGACAGGTACCTTAACAAAATCAGGATCCCCAAGATACTTCGCTCTATTGGCATAGACATAGCGTTCGGCCTCCACCATAACACGAATAGTTGAATCGGTCTGAAAACCCCAACGTTGTAGCGGAAACTGCTCAACGGATTTGAGTAGGGCTAAAAGAGAAGTTCCTCCACTAGACGGTGGCGGCATCGAAATGACTTTATATCCTCGATAGTTTGTATGAATTGGACTGCGCCAAATTGCTTGGTATTCCAAGAGGTCTTGGTGCGTAATAATTCCTTTTCCTTGACTCATTTCAGCGACTAGTAAGTTTGCTGTTTTCCCTTTATAGAAGCCGTCTCGACCATCCTCTGCAATTCTTTCCAGTGTTTTTGCAAGTTCCTCTTGAAGAAATAGATCTCCCGATTTCCATGAGGTCGTTTTGATAATCGCCGCACCAGAAGGGTTTAGCCTGACAAAACGATCTTTATGGCTTTCAAACTCATTGGCTTGTCTTTGACTGATTTTAAAACCCATTCTGGCTAGCTGGATTGCGGGGAGTAGGAGATCTTTCCACTGTAATTTACCATACTTTTTGTGTGCTTCCCACATACCCGCGACAGAGCCGGGAATACCTGATGCTAATTGACTATACAGGCTCAGCTCTGGAACAACATTACCTTGCGCATCAAGATACATATCTCGTGTTGCTTTTAGAGGAGCTTTCTCGCGAAAGTCCAGCGCATCTAATTGGCCATTATGATCACGATAGAGCATAAAGCCGCCGCCGCCAATATTTCCGGCATTTGGATAAACCACTGCAAGGGCAAATTGTACGGCAACTGCAGCATCTATTGCATTTCCACCTTGTTTTAAGATCTTTACACCAATTTCTGAAGCCAAAGGGTGAGCAGTTACTACTGCCGCCTTATTAAATGTACTGGGTTGCTCAACGCTGGAATTTAGCCGCTGCTTTGTTGTACAAGAAGCAATGAACACGCTAGCTATGAGCGAATAGGTTATGAATTTATGCATCGTATCCGATTTACAATTTTAAATAGCATCTCAGGGAGTTGTAGAAATCATCTTATTAAGTCATTATTTGAGCTTCGTGTTATTTTTATGCCGGTCGGCATCCCGAATTGATTTCTTTTGAAGATTTTGCTCCAGGGCTTCCGTCAAGTCGATGCCAGTTTGATTGGCAAGGCACATCAAAACGAATAATACATCAGCCATCTCATCTGCTAAATTAACTTCTTTATCAGATTTTTTGAACGATTGTTCCCCATATTGCCTTGCCATAATGCGTGCAACTTCACCAACTTCTTCCATCAGTATGGCTGTATTTGTCAATTCGTTGAAATAACGTACTCCGGTACTATTGATCCATTTGTCAATAACTAACTGTGCTTCTTTAATAGTCATCTTGTGTTCAATTAAAAATTAAAAGTTGTCCTTATCTTTTGTGTCCATGACGATGGTAACTGGACCATCATTCAGTAGGTCAATTTTCATATCGGCTCCGAATATGCCAAGCTGAACCTCTTTTTGGAGCAATTGACTTAGCAGTAAAGCCATCTCTTCATACATTGGTTTGGCTTTATCCGGTTTTGCTGCTCTGATAAAGGAAGGTCTGTTGCCTTTTTTTGTTTGGGCAAAGAGCGTGAATTGTGAGACGAGTAAGATATTTCCGTCTACATCTTGTATCGACTTATTCATCATACCCTGTTCATCCTCGAAGATGCGTAAGTTGATGAATTTCTGTCCTAACCATTTCAGATCTTCCGTTGTATCTGCTTCTTCAACTCCTAATAAAATCATTAGACCCTTCTGGATCTGGCCTGTAATCTGATTATTTACTGTACAAGAAGCCTTGGTAACTCGTTGTATAACTGCGCGCATAATGAAAAGTATAAAACCAAAGGTAAAAATTCCCATTGTCAAACGCGATCAGAAATTCAATTTTATCCACCATATAAAAAGAAATCTCTCTTTTTTCCTTCGGAGAAAAGAGAGATTTCTTTTAGAAGTGTTTGTTCCGAGAACATCTTCAGTGCGGTTTGTCCGATGTTATCGGCTTTGGGATGAGCAAGTTCTTCTAAAAATATGCTAGAATTTGAAGTTAAGGCCCAATAGGAAATTCGTTGGTGCTTGTGGGAAATAAAAATTATAGTACTTTCGGCTATCACCTTCCATCCCGCCAAAAGTGTAGCCATTGGCCTCATACTTCTCGTTCAATATGTTGTTGACCTGTAATGTTGCACTGATGTTTTTAAAGCCCAATGCTGTCAAGCTATAGTTTGCCAAAAGATTGTTGACAAAATAAGCGGAAATGCTTCTTTCTTTTGTAGATGAATTATCCAGGTATTGTCTAGCCACATATTTGGATAAAAGTGAAAATGTAAGTGATGTTATAGGGCTATAAGAGAAATTACTTGATAAAATAGTTCCTGGAGACAATGCGATGTCCGTCTTTGCGTAAAAGATTTTTATATCAGGGGCGACTCCATATATATCTTTTACAATCTCTTCAAAGTTTTTGATTTTATTTTGGCTAAAACTCGCAGTTGCTTTCCAATTAAGCTGCTTATTGATGTTCCATGAGCCATCGAACTCGATGCCGATCCGATAGCTATTGTTGACATTTTGGCGAATCGGAGAACCTGTATCGCTGATTTCACCTGTTGGGATCAACTGATCCTTGTAAAACATGCCATATCCATTTAATCCGATGTTGAATTTTTCGTTTGCAAATCGGTAACCAAATTCTATATCCTGCATTTTCTCCGGTGTTGGATCAGGTAAACTGCTGTTTTTTTCTATAAAATCTTTGCGAACAGGCTCTTTATGCGCAAAGGCATAGGAAGCATACACATTTGAATAATCATTTATGAGATAAGTTGCGCCTGCTTTTGGGTTTAAGAAATTGAATTTTGGGTGATAGTTATAGTTTTTGACTTTATCGTCATCGCCATACATGTGATAGTCGACATTTCTATATTGGACATCGGCCATTAGAATCCACTGGTCCAATTTGTAATCGATCTTTAGGAAATTACTGAAATCATTTTTTTGTGATTTTCCGAAGTAGTAGTTGTCATCCAGAAATCCTGTTGAGGCATATTGTGCCCAGATGACTTGACCATAATGCTTCCCTCTGTATTGATTGTAGGCTCCACCCCAGGTAATCTCCAGCTGATCGTTGGCTTTATAATTGAGGGAGTAGGTCAGGCCATAAAAATAGTTGTCCAACCATCTTCTGCGGACTAGATCTGTTTTTTGTATGGTATCTTTTCCGATAATTACATCGGGCAGGCCATATTTACTCAATTTATCGCCAGGTCTCATTTCTTCATAATAGCCATAACCTCTGGTATAATGGAGTGCGGTATTGAGTGTTAACTTGTCGCTCAGGATATTGGTATAATGAAGCTGATGATGTTTTTGCGTATAATTATCAGTTTGGTTTTTATAGGTGTACAGGTTATAGTTTCGACCGGCATTCATAAACCGATCTTTTTCAGCTCCTGCTATTTCGAGCGCGTTATCGGCATAGTCATCCATACGTGACCGATCTCCAGTAATTAACGGTTCGGGAACGCCATTCCAGGCCTGATATGTTTTTTCTTTTCCCCAGAATACAATTCCTTTTAGGATGTGTTTCTTACCATAATAACCGCCATCCACATAGAAAGATTGTAGGTCTGAACTTCCTCTTTCAATATAACCATCGCTACTGATTCGGGATAATCTGGCATTGAATGCAAATTTGTCATTTATTAGTCCAGTGCCCATTTTCACTGTGTTTTTCCAGGTATTGTAAGAACCAAAAGAATTATTAAGTTCTGCATAGGGATTTTCGGCCAGTGTATTGGATTGAATATTTAATGAGGCTCCAAATGATCCGGCCCCGTTTGTTGAGGTGCCAATGCCACGTTGAACTTGGATGCTCTCTGTGGAAGATGCAAAGTCAGGAAGATTGACAAAAAATGAGCCCATGCTCTCCGCGTCATTTAGTGGAATGCCATTTAATGTTACGTTGATTCGTTGATTATCTGATCCGCGGATGGTCATCCCAGTATAACCGATGCCGGCTCCGGCATCTGAATTTACCTGTACCGACGGTGTTTGGTTAAGAAGAAAAGGGATATCCTGTCCGAGGTTGTTTTTTGTAATTTCCTCTTTTGAGATGTTTTTGAAGGTTGTAGGAGCATTTCTTTTCGCACGTGTGGATTGGACAAGTACCTCTTCCATTTGTATGGTAGTGGGTTCTAATTCGACCAGTAGTTCCATATTATCTTTTACGTTTACAGTGCGGATCCATGTTTTATATCCAACAGAGGAAATCTGTATATGATGTTGCCCGGTATTGAGATGATGGAGCTTAATGATTCCATGGTTGTCTGACTGACCATGGAAAGAAGCTTGGCCATCGATGGATACGGAAACGTTTTGTAAAGGGTTTTGGTTGGTCTTATCTACAGTTTTAATTGTCAGATTTTGCTGCGCAATGGCAATTTGGGTCGAAATAGTAGCTAAAGAGCTACAAATCAAAAATTTGATCATGGTAATGTATTTTGTTTGAGTTAAACAAATCATAGCAAGGGGTTACTATGATCGCACTATTTAACTAACCTCTCCCTACGCCAGCATTATCTGGATCAGGTGCACAGAATTTAATCTGTTGGGTATAATCTCAGCCTGTATTTGTGTTCCTGACAAAACAAGGCACCCCTATTTGATGCTGCGAATATATAGATTAAAAATTGAAATGTTATATAAAGAAGTATTTTATGACAAATTAAACAAGGAAGATGTTTGTTGTTATTTCTTTTTGGTTAATATTTTATGTAAATTGTTGTTTTTGGTATATATTGTTCTTTTTAGGTACCTTGGCATGAATTTTTCTACTAGTGGTATGTATTCATACAGGTCAAAATTTTAGTTACTAAATTGATAGTGAGGAGATAAAATGTTAAAATATTTAAGCGCTAATTATATTCTACCGATTAGCTCGATGCCGATAAAAGATGGTATTGTTGCGGTAGATGAGGAGGGGGTAATTCAAGGTATCTTTGACCCAACGTCATTTACACCTATGGATAATGGTCAGGTCGAGAAATACGAAGGGGTTATAATTCCGGGTTTTATCAATGCACATTGCCACATTGAATTGTCGCATATGCGAGGTATTGTTGCCAAAGGTACAGGTCTTCCGAGCTTTTTGAGTAAGGTGATGACAACGCGTTCGGCTTCGATGAAGGAAATAGATGAAGCGATGGCAAAAGCCGACAGAGAGATGTACGAAAATGGTATTGTCGCAGTCGGTGATCATGCTAATACGGATAATTCTTCAAAATTGAAAGAGGATTCTGAAATCCTGTATCACACGTTTGTAGAGGTGATCGGAATTGAGCCAGACGAAGCTGATTTTAAGTTGAAGGAAGCGAAATCATTGATCCAAGAGTTTAGGAATGGTCATGTATCTATCACGCCACATGCTCCCTATTCTTGCTCTAAGGTACTTTTTAAAAAATTCAAGAAAATCGTTCCGGAAACAAACATTATCAGTATTCATAATCAGGAAAGCGAGGAAGAGAATAAGTTGTTCCGTTATAAAATGGGCGAATTTTTAGACTTTTATAAAAGTATCGGAAAAAATGCAGATACGATAAAAGCGCAGGCAAGAAACTCAATTCAATCTTATTTGCCTTATTTGCCTTACCCGAATAAATTGTTGTTGGTTCATAATACCTATACGTCTTTAAAAGATCTTGATTTTGTTGAGCGTATGAATCGTGACGTCACATGGTGTTTATGTCCGAAAGCTAACCTTTATATTGAGGGGGTTTTACCTAAAGTTCAGAATTTTTTAAATGCAGGACAACGTATTGTGATCGGAACCGATAGTTTAGCTTCCAACGATACACTGTCCATTCTGGAGGAACTAAAGGTGTTACATGCACACTTCGAGGATCTTGATTTCTTACAAACTATACAATGGGCCACGATTAATGGTGCTATTGCGTTAAATATTCAGGACGAATTTGGATCATTGGAGATCGGTAAAAAGCCAGGTGTTGTGTTGCTTCAGGGGATGGAACATATGCGCTTGACTGATGATGTCAAGGTAAAACGCTTAGCCTAGTATTTTATTCCCCAAACTTCTGTACTTTTGTTTTTAATGAACAACCCATGACTATACGAATGAAATTATAGTCATGGGTTGCTCCATCTGACAGATGGAAGAAAAAATAAGTTACAGATGAAACATTTGAATATTTCAATAAGAGGTAAAGTACAGGGGGTCTTTTTTAGATTGACAACCAAGGCAGTTGCTGATCAAGTTGGTGTCAGGGGCATTGTGGTCAATTTAAAAGATGGTTCCGTTTATATTGAAGCTGAGGGTGATGATTTTGCACTGGATTCACTGTTGGAGTTCTGCCAAGAAGGCCCCGAAGGTGCAATTGTTGAAAGTGTAGAAATAGAGAAAGGCGAACTGAAAGGCTTTTCTAATTTTGAAGTAGTTAAAAGAGTTCAATCCTAAGCCAAGTGTCTACGATCAAAAAATTTCTCAGCGATACCTTCATTTACGGTATAACGACTATCGTTTCAAGAATGATAGGATTTTTGATGACGCCGCTTTATCTGCGGAAATTTAAAGATGCGGCAGTCTACGGCATCTATTCTAATTTTTATGCCTGGATGTCTATGTTGAATGCTGTGCTGGCATTTGGTATGGAGACGACGTATTTTCGCTATTTGCAAAAGGTCGAAACACAAGATAGATCCAAAGTATACAATAATAGTTTCTTTATTACGTTAGTCACTTCGTTTATTTTATTGTTATCTGTCTTTGTATTTACGCGGCCCATTGCAGCATGGTTTGCAGATGGTGGCGATGTTGATCTGTATGAACAATATATTAAATATTTCGCTTTTATTCTTGTTGCTGATGCCCTTGCCGTTATCCCATTTACAAAACTTCGCGCTGAAGGAAGGCCCTATAAATATAGCGCACTAAAATTCGTTAATATTGGAGTTACGGTGATTTCAAACCTGTTCTTCATTTATTTCTTGCCTGATTGGGTTCACCAGTATAGCTTTTGGGCTGATTTTGCCGGAACATGGTTTAAAGAAGGCTGGATTGGCTATGTCTTTATTTCCAACCTTTTCGCGAGTGTTGTTACATTAATCCTACTACTGCCTGAATTGCTCACTTTCCGATTTAGTCTAGATCGAAAATTACTGCATGAAATGTTAACTTATAGCTTCCCAATTTTAGTCGCTAATATTTCATTTATTATTAATGAGAATCTAGATAAAATGTTCTTTCTGAAATTGTTGCCCGGAGAGACTGGGAAAGACGAATTAGGTATCTATGGTGCGGTTGCTAAATTGGCCGTATTTCTAAGCTTATTTGTTACGGCTTTTCGGCTAGGGGCAGAACCCTTTTTCTTTTCGTATTCGAAAAATCAGAATGCATCGAAAACCTATGCACTCATCATGGAGTATTTTGTTATTTTGATGGTCATTGCAATGGTTGGACTAACCGTTAATCTCGATTGGCTTAAGTACTTCATTAAAGGAAATGAATCGGAGGTTGCGGTTTACTGGACCGGACTCAAAATTGTTCCAATCCTACTGTTTAACTATGTCCTACTAGGGATATATATGAACCTGTCAATTTGGTACAAGTTGACAGACCAGACACGATATGCACTCTATATTTCAGGAATAGGAGCTTTATTAACGATTATGCTGAATGTTTGGCTGATTCCGGTGTATTCCTATGTTGGGGCTGTTTTGTCTACGACAGTGGTGTACTTGGTGATGATTGGTTTTTCATTGTACTGGGGTCAGATGTATTATCCTATACCTTATAAATTGATAAAAATTGCCATTTATCTTGGGGTAGGGCTTCTGATTTCATGGATGAGCTTTCAAGTTTTTCATAGTAACATCTGGATAGGCAATGGGATGCTATTGTTATTATTGGGCTTCACTTTTATGCTTGAAAAGAATCGGTTGATGGGGTTGGTACGACGAAAATAATCTTATTTATACCTCTTACAAACAAGGCAATAGTTTTATCTTATTGCCTTGTTTCTTTTTTAGGCTCCTTCGGGAATGAAGGAATTTTCAATCTCATGGAGTACCTCTAAAATTTCAGCCTGGCGCTGCAAACTGACTAATTTCATTCGATACTCTTTAAAATTAGGAATTCCTTTGAAGTAGTTCGCATAATGTCTACGCATTTCAAAAATACCTAATTTGTCACCCTTCCATTCGATGGATTTGTTCAAATGGGTTCTACAAACTTCGACGCGTTCGGCAATGGTAGGTCCTTCAAGACGTTCTCCAGTATTGAAAAAATGTTTGATCTCTCTAAAGATCCAAGGGTATCCGATTGCTGCACGGCCAATCATAATGCCATCCACCTCAAACTCCTGGCGCCAAGCTGCTGCTTTTTCGACAGAATCTACATCGCCATTGCCGAAAATTGGGATTTTGATACGCGGATTACGTTTGATATCCCGAATCATGGACCAGTCCGCCTGACCTTTGTACAGCTGCGCACGTGTACGTCCATGAATTGCAAGTGCTTTGATGCCTACATCTTGTAATCTTTCAGCAACCTCATACACATTTTTTGTGTTGTCATCCCATCCAAGGCGTGTTTTCACCGTTACCGGTAAATCAGTAGCTTCAACAACAGCTTTGGTCATGGCAACCATTTTATCAATATCCTGTAAGAGGGATGAGCCAGCACCTTTGCAGACTACTTTTTTAACAGGACAGCCATAATTGATGTCAATTAAATTAGGTCCTGCTTTTGCGCAGATTTCAGCCGATTGACGCATACTTTCGATATCACCGCCGAAGATCTGGATACCAATAGGTCGTTCATATTCAAAAATATCTAGCTTTTGAACAGATTTGGCAGCATCACGGATTAGTCCTTCCGAAGAAATAAATTCAGTATACATTAAATCAACACCATTTTGTTTGCATACGTAACGAAACGGAGGATCACTTACATCCTCCATAGGAGCTAATAGCAACGGGAATTCCCCCAAATCAATATTTTCACCAATCTTGACCGACATCTTCGATAATTTTTTACAAAGGTACAAAATTTGGTGTTAGTATAAAGTTAGCGAACTGTCACGAGTTTAGAGCCGACTTTTGATTTCCTCAGAGCTTGTTGAACGTTGACTGTTCAAAGTTCCAGCTCCTCCAAAGCGATAATTGAAAGATAGGATGGCTGTCCTGCTGTCGGGATTCGACTGTCCAATAAGTCGAATTGTTGAAGAAACGGTTTCGTATCGGCGACTGTTCGTTCTAAAAATGTCATTTACCACCAGTTTAATGGACGCTTTTTTATTGAGAATGTTCTTTTGGATACCGCTATATAACTGGCCATAGCTTTTGATCTGGCTTAACCCTATCGTCAATCCGGAGGTGTAGCTCCCGCCCACTTCTATGGACCAGTCGTTCGGTAGTTTGAATGTATTCTGGCTATTCAGGGTCAGCGTATTGCCTTTACGGTTAATCAGTATGCCGTCCTGTGGAATTTCATATTCATTACGGTAGTAGTTTGTGAAGTGCGTGGCTGACCACCAACTTGTCAATTGGGTCGGAGCGATAAAAGAAACGCCAAAATTTTTGAATGAGCCGATATTCTCTGGCCGTTCGTAAGTTATATACGGATTGGATAAATCCCTTCCTAGGATGTCGTTGACAACGTCAGTTCGTGAAGCATAATTCAGTGTGAAAATATATTTGTTAGAAAAAGTATATCCCAGCTCAAATGCATGTTCATATGCCGGGTTCAGACGGGCATTTCCCTCCGTATAAGAAAACGGATCGGTGTATACACGAAATGGATTGAGGTTCCAAAAAGACGGTCTCTGAACACGATAACTATAACTTGCCTGTAGTTTGTTTTTTTCATTGACAGCGTAAGTTAGAAATGCTGATGGAAATAGTTTGAAATAGGATTTTTCAAAGTGTTCATTCAGCGTAATTTGATGGCCTGATGTATGTGTGTGTTCTCCCCGCAAGCCAACCTGAGCCGAAATTTTTTTCCAACTTTTGGAAAGATTAATATAGCCTGCCTGTATGGTTTCTTTGTAAATGAAATGATTGCTTGTTGTCAGGTCAGAGACATATTGATCATTTTGTAAGGTATCGTAATGTAGGTCATTTTCTGTACGGACATGACTGGCTTTCCAGCCAGCCTCCAGTTTATACCCTTCGGCCAGGGGCAGTGTATAATCCAACTTGGCGACGTACACTTTATTGTCTGAGGGGATGTCGCCTCGACGTGAAGAAGGCCGATTGAGCGGAGTGCCATCTGCTTTTATATAGTTGGTGTTCAGTTCTTGATCCATTTTGGAATAATGGTCTACAAGATCAAGATCGATTTTTAATTCGTGTCCTTTCTCATTAAATTTAATGCCGTAGTTGAAATTATAAAGCATATCCCGCCAGCGTTCTTTTCCTTCCGTTATCGTAGATGAAGACCATATTAATCGATTATCGTCAAAGGTACTGAAGCTATTTGTCGTGGGTTCATACTTCGGGTATTTGCCGAATCCACCATTAATAAGCACGCCCAGTGTTTGTCTGGAATCTATGTTGTAATCTATACCAGCTCTAAAGTTATTAGATCGAAGTTTGGGCTGTATCTTATTTTCCTGTTGTGTATAAGATTCGGGGCGGTTACCTTGATCCGAATAGAAGTAGCGTGTGAGGGAATTAAAGTACTCCAGGTTCTGATGATACTGATTATAGATTCCGAATACATTGAGTTTTTCAGTGCGGTAATTAAGATTAATACCTCCGCCAAAATGCGGCCCTCGGCCTGCACCGCCATTGAGGGAAATAGAACCATTCCATCCCTCTCTTATTCCTTTTTTCAAAACAATATTGATGATTCCGGCCGATCCGGCCGCATCCTCTTTGGCACTAGGATTAGTCATGACTTCAATTTTGCTGATATCAATGGAAGATGTGCTCCGTAATAGATTTGCCAATTGGTCACCAGAAAGATAAGTCAGTTTTCCATTGATCATTACCGTTGCACCTGATTTCCCTTTAATGAATAATGTTCCGTTGTCATCTGCTACTACGCCCGGTAGCTTGTTGAGCAATTCAAGCCCGCTATTTCCCTCCGCAAGCATGGAATTTTCAATATTAAATACTAGTTTATCCCGTTGCTGTTCAATAAATTGCTTTTTGCGTACCACAAGCACCTCGGCTAAGTATTCATTATTTGTTAGCAATACAATCTGACCAAGGTCGTATCCACCGAGTTGTTCATCCAAACTGAAATGTGGACTAAAGGTCTCTTGGTGTGTGATGCTTTTTACTTTTATATAATAACGGCCTGCCTTTGTGTCACCGAAAATAAAATGTCCGGTACTATCAGCGGCGATAGTTTTTGTTAATGTGCTGTCTTTCGCTTGATGAAGGCTGATATTCACATATGGAATTGCCTGCTTATCTTCACCGATAATTTGACCTTTGATGTGGCTTCTTTTTTGGGCAAAGCTACTGGATACTGTACAAATTAATAGTAGACTAAAGATATGACGATTGAAGTAGCGCATAATGGTATAGTTACGGTATTGCTAAAATTTAGGGTGTTGCTAATGGAGTGCGTTTCGTTTTTTTTATCGCTTTTCTTTTCTTCCCCCACCAGATATAAAATCCTGTTATTGGTAGGGTTGAACATATCAGTGAGGCGATAAAATAGATGATTTGCGTTATCATTCCTCCAATATAACCCGTGTGTAGTGCATAATTGGAGCGCATCAACCATTCTGTCGCACTGGCCTCATCAATGGGTCCTTGTTTCCGGCCTGTAAGTTCAAGTGTATTTCGATCGAAATTGAGATCTCGCCAGGTGCCGCCTTCCATATCGGTACATGCGTATACTGTTTTGTCTTCGCTCTCGGGATAATGGACAATAACTGCTTCTTTGTTGTATTTGGCATACTCATGGCGTACCTTATACCAAATTTGGTCGGCAACTTGTAGCGCGTCATTTAAAGGCTGATCGATTTGACTGCTGTGGTCTACTTTTTCTATTTTATTGTCCTGAGGATAACCGCCTGTCAGCCAAACAACAGAATTTCTTATCCAAGGAAAGCTCATAATGAGTCCTGTTAAACACATGACAAAAGCTAATGTAAGTGAATAGAAGCCGAGTACATTATGTAAATCATAGTTGACTCGCTTAAACTTAGCTTTCCATTTGATTTTAAAACTTTGTTCTTTTGATTTTTTATTCCATTTTTTTGGCCACCACAGAATAAGTCCTGTGATCAGCAAGATAAAGAAAATGAAAGTACTCCATCCAACAACCTGCCGGCCTATTTTAACAGGCATCCATAGATGGCGGTGCCCTTCATCCATAAAATGAAAGAAATCTTCATGATCGACAATAGCCAATACTTCCGCTGTATAGGGGTTTACATACACCAGACTGTCGGAATGATCCAAACTGACCTTGACAGATTTATCAAGTCCATAATACCATGAACTTGCAATTTCTTTATCCGGAAGGATGTTGTTTACGGCCTTGTAAATCGCTGAAGGTGGAAGTTGCTCATCTGCCCTTCGTGGTTCGATGTGGATATAGTTTGTTGTTAATTCTTTGATGTCATGTTCAAAGACAAGTACGCAGCCTGTAATTCCTAATATAATAACGGGTATACCGGCAGCAAGCCCTAACCAAAGATGGAGCCAGGCATTAATTTTACTTAGCATAATTGACGGATTTGATCATCGTCCCCTAGTGAGGACTGAGGGAAAGACGTTTTGTAGGCATCGGGAATAGTTCTTCTATAATGCTTACAAAGTGACTTTCTTTAATTATAGTTATAATTTGACCATTTTATTGACGGCATTTATACCTTCAAGTTTTAGTCCTCTAGAGACAGCTTGAGAAGAAGTGTTGTATTGATACACATAGTAACCCTCTGCTGTATTCGCAGCAATGTAAATATTGTCCCCATCCGACACTACGTTTTCGGCAAAAGGAGTTCCTTTGGCCAAAGGGATATTGATTTTTGACTTGGTCTGTGCTTTTACGTCAACCAAATAGAAGCTTGTGATATATGCTGTTCCATAAGAATCTGAGTCCTTAATTTTAGTTTTATCCAAGATTCTAACAACAGCCTTGTTGTTACCGACATAGGTAAGTCCAACAGCTTCTTCTTTTGTGCGGTCGGTCAATTCGTAGAAATAGGTTGGATCGATCTCTTTTGAATTGTTCTGTACCCTAAAGATTCCGAAAGGTTCACCCGTTGTTTTTGTTGACCAAATCGTAGGTGAAGTAATAAAATAAGCTGTCTGATCTTGCGTAAATGAGGATTGTACATTCAAGGTGTAATGACTTGGGAAGGTGAACCGGTCATCTTGTGTCACTGTAATGTTGCTCATCGAAGGATAGTCCATACTCGCCAGATACGTTTTGCTTACAGAGATGCCTGTATCATTGTTTTCCTGTGTGTAGGCTAAATACAATTTATCACCAATAAAAGCGGCATTGTAAGCCCAGAAATAATATCCGTCCATTAGGCCGGGAATATTCAATTTACCACTGCTGGTAATTTTCATATTCTCGACATCGAGGATAGCATATTCAAATTGAATTGCAGCATCTGAACTAAACAAGACCAGTGTTTTGTCATCTTTCCATTTATAGAAACTGGAGTAATATGCCCAGCTAATTGCAGGAAATGGAATTTCTTTGACAACTGTAATTTTGGAGTTATCACTTGTGTATTTGACTAATGTTTTAGAATCTGTGTCGATCCCGTAATAAAATTCACCTTTTGAGGTTATGGCTGCGTAATTGGATTTTGCACCGTTAGCGGCAGTGGTAAGAATTCCTTCTGTTAGGGAGTTGGCAACAAGATTGTAAGTTGCGGCTGGTGTTCCTGCCTCGACAACAAAACCATATGTTGCACTTTCCTGTGCAGGAGGCTCTACTTCGCTACCGGGATTGCTTTTGGAACATGCGGCCAATGTTACCATAAGACTCGCGCTAAAGAGAACTGCTGTGGATTTTAAATTTGAAAACATAATTAATTGTGATTAAAGCTATTTAAGAAATATCGGAGTTTGACGTGAAATGAACGCCCTGGTTTTTGTAACCTAAAGTTGTCATAAGCCAGCTCATTGGTCAGGTTTCTGCATTCGACAGAAATATTGTATTTGTCTTTTACAAAAGAATAGGAGAGAGCTGCATTGTGGATAAACTGTGTAGGTATTTGGTTTTTAGATTCCTTACTACCCACACTTTCCCAATCCAAGTAATACCAGTGGGTGTAATTTGAGGACCAGATAAACTGCAATTTCGTATCCGGTGCCAACCAATTATTTTTATAGATGCTCAAATTAAGATTCCCATACAACCAAGGTTGATTGGGTACTCTGTCGTTATAGGTTATGTCGGGGTTAGCGGTTTGCCCATCAATGTATTTGGATTTATTCGTTGAATTTTGGTACGTACCGTTGATCGAAAAGTCCAGCAAATTAGCATACTGATATTTTAATTCTGCTTCAAGGCCATTGATTGTAGTCTTATCCAAATTTTGGTAACTGGAAAACTTTCCACCCGTGGGCTTGAAATAGATGAAATCGCTTGCATACCGTAGGAAATAGGAACTTTCAAAGTTAAGGCTGTGTCTACCGAAGTGTTGATTGAGATAGAGCCCAGCATTGATGTTGTTGCTATTCTCAGGTTTTAGCTTGTTATTGGCGATGATATTGATCCCATCACCAAACATTTCTTGCGATTCCGGAAGACGATAGGTGCGTTCGTAGGATGCCTTGATTCCGAGATTCTGCCTTAGGCTGAACCGGGAGGCAAGACCATAACCGATATAGTTTTTATTGAACCTGTTGTCTTTATTTGTATAACCGTTGCCATCGCTGCCACTGAAATAGACGACGTCTCGGGCAAATGTTCCCAAATTATATAATTTCGTAAAAATGGATGTACTAAGACGTTTGTCCAGTGCAAGATTTTGATAGGCAAGTCCTAAAATATTTTTGGATATGGTGTTGGGAGTTCCCAATGGATTGCTTTTCGCATTACCAAGTTGTTCTTCTGCAGACCTGCTGCTATGTGCAAAATTATAGTTGAGGTTGAGCGCGTTGAATTCGTCCAACTCATAACTAAAGTTTGTACGTATTAGTGCGCTTTTGTTTTTATAATGATAGATGGTTTTGATGTCATTGAGTTCTCCCGAAATTGCTAATGGGATTCCTGTTCCACCGCCCCAGCCATAGCTTTGGCTAGCTGTATCGATGACACGGTATCTGTCGATACCATAAGAAGCATAGGCGTTCATATTTAGCTTTTCGATCAAAAAGTTGTCTTTTTTGTATTTGAAAGAAGGCATTATATAGTTGCCCACAGTACGGAGTTCACCGTATACCGTATTTTGGGTAGCACCGGTCTGTATTTCTTTGTTGAAGTACGAATATGTCAATCCGAATGAAATCTTATCTGCCCAAGCTTTGTCGGATAAGGATATTTCGAATTGTGCCATATCGGAACGGTACCTATCGTGAAAGCGTTTGACATCGCGTTCTATGATTTTTTCATTTTCAATCACTTTAATCGGTGCCTCATTTTTAGGATTGTTGCGCATCCAGTAATTATTGTCGGAAAGATTATGGAAGGCTCCTAATTGAATGGACAGGCCAGTTTTGTGATCTGTAAATCGACCATTTACTGCAGCACGCATGGTATTGAAGGAGCCATAAGCAAGGCTGGCATCCAGCATATTGCCGGCAGACTGATTGGTGATGATATTGACGGCACCGCCGAGTGCATCCGAACCAAGATATGCTGGAACGGCACCTTTAAATACTTCGATGCGTTCAATTAGGTTAACAGGTATGTTGTTTAACGTCAATCCTGATCCGAAGTTTTCCATTGGAATGCCATCAATAAAGAAGCGAACCTGTTTTTCTGAAAGTCCATTGATAGAAAATTTAAAATCAGAACCGAGACCCGCCGATTCGCGGATATTTACACCGAGACTGCGGGATAATACCTGATTGATGTCGAGATTTAGATTGGCAAATTGTCTTGTTTCTATCGCATTAACAGCAAAGCCTGTTTCCTTCAGTTTGGTGCTTTCCGATTTTCCATCCACTTGAGCTGTACCCAATTGTTGCGCTGTTGGATCGAGATCAATGTTTAATTTTTTTGTAGCAATAGCAGATATATCAATTTGAACTTCTCGACTAGCGTAACCTACGGTAGATATAAGTACTTTATATTTCCCGAAGGGAATATGCGGCAGTTGAAAATTTCCCGATGCATCGGATGTTGTTCCTAGTTGCGTATTTTTTATTTTGATACTAACCGAATGTAATAAGCTCCCATCTTTCGAGCTTTTTATTTGTCCTTGCAATACGCCGTATTGTTGTGCAAAGAGTGCGGAAGAAAACGACAGCAATGCACAGGTAGATATCGCTCTAAAATTTGACATACACTTATTTAGATTAAATACATATTAACTAAGTAGCGTATGCCTAGATTTACCGAAGGTCTTGCGTTGAAAAAAAAGAATATTTATTGTAATCACCTGTTTTACAGGTGGAATTAATTTAGTCGATCTATCCTTACGATAAAGTCCGTAGCCTGATCCAGTTGAAGCCCCGCCTTTATCTCTTCTGATTTGATATCATAGATCCAGACCTGATGTCGGTCTGAGCTGTCGTCGATAGCAATATAGGCTTTGCCATTTTCGACGAGAACAGATTCTTTGCGGGTTCCTTTGTCGAAAGGGAGGTCAAGTTTGTGCGTAGTCTTTTTGACGAGGTCAATGCGGTAATATTCGAATTGATAGGTTGAGTGGTGGTCGCTGAAATCTGTATAACGATCTTTGCGTTCGCTTCGTATAATAGCTTGGTTGTTACCTAAATACCAGATTCCGTAGGCGTGATTGTGGGTTTGTGCTGTTACATCAAAGAAGTAATTTGGATCGATCTGTGTGGATTCTTTCTCAATCTTAAAGATTGCTGTGGGCTTTGAAGGTATATTGCCCAAGGCAATACCGGGACAGGCCATAAAGTAGTAATTTCCGTTTTCATCATTGAAACTGTAAGATTGGACGGTGTTTATTCCACCTGGATAAGTAGATCGGGTATCTTCTTGGACTCCCTTTAGCTTTAGTGTTGTTTTATCTAGGGTAGCCACATATAGGGTATCTATTGTGGTAAAGTCTGTTTCATTGATAATTTTATTAAACGTGTAACCAATTAGCAGCTGTTGCTGGTGTATGGTACTAAAACCAACCGAGATAATATTAAAGTCAGGAGCTGAGGAAGGTATTTTTAATTCTTGTTGCTGAACGATTTTAAAAGGTTTGATAGTGATCTTTGTGTACCATAGACGCCGGTTAGTTTTGTTGTCTGATGTAAATAAGAGCAGTGTATCGTTATTTATCCAGTTGATATTTTCTATATGCTGGTCGGGCATTGGCAGTTGTCCAATTTCTTTTAGACCTGATTTTTCGAGTGTATATTTTCTGAATTTCCCTTCATTGAGGAAATAAAATTTACCATTTTTAACAATGATACTGCGATCGAACTCCTGCGTAGGAATAGCCACTCCATTTTGCTGAATAGTCAATTTTCCGCTATTCATGCTGTTAGTCGTGACGATAGTGTTACCTAAATCCTTATCCATTGTATAGAGGCTATATTTGCCTACTAAGCTCTTCTCCCTATGTTCTGATTGGCAACTTATCATTAAGCCAAAAAGCAAAAGTGGGAGAAATAAGATAAGGCGGCTTGATAGCATAGTACTATGGGTGGTGGAGTTTTGTCGATTAAATGATGTTAAATTGCAATTTAAGTTCGTGTTGTAATGTCGGCGCCAGAAAGGTTAGTTCGGATTTTGCAATAATAACCTGTTTCCCATTTTTTTGTGGCTGCAGAACAAAATAGATTTCGCCCGTTTTTAATTCTTTCTTTTTATCAGCCCCCGGCATGCTAAAAGCAAAGTTCCTTTTGGGGATAAAGAGCATATTGCCTGTAGTCTTAATTATCCCTGTATCGGTATTGATCTGAGCCGTCGCATTTTTACCCAAAACTATTTTATAATTTTGTTGATTGATATATTTCAAGTTCCCATTCCGCGCGTTGTCAAATGTTGCATCAGTTTTCTCCTTCATGTTATTGAACTGATGGAGGCCAAAGCTAAGCAGGATTAGGAAGGAAGCTGCAATGCCAACATATTTAAGCGGGTATTTTTTGCTCTTAATTTCTATCGGAGCTTCTGCGGTCTCGATATAGGTGTTGATATCTGCCCAGATATCGTTTTCCAATTTATTTTTTTTAGCTGTTGAAATCGGTATTGGGTTAGATTCGAACGTATCATCCATCAGCCATTCTTCTACCAGCAGTTTTTCTGTTGGAGAGCATTGCCCCAAATGGTATTTCGCTATTAACTTATGATCTATTTTCATCCGTATATTCAACTCAATAACAAAAGTACGAGATTTCTCTTTTCTGCATCAACAACTTATGATATATATTCTATTAATTCTGTCTTCAATGTTTTTAGGGCTCTAGAAATATGATATTCTACAGCTCTTTCAGAGATTACCAATTTCTCTGCAATTTGCTTATTTGTGAGTCCTTGCTCTCTACTCATCTGAAATACTTTTCGGCATTGGTTAGGCAATGTGGTTACCAGATAGGAAATTTTGTCTGCAAGTTCTTCGGCAATCAGTGTATTGTCTGAATATTGAGATTCCGTTATGTTCGAAATATTGTTCAGATGTTGTTGGCGGGATACTTTATTACGTATATATTCAAAAGTCTTGAGTTTGACAGATCGGATCAAATAGCGCTCAACCTCCCTCAGACGGAGTTCTTCCTTGCGCTCCCAAAGTGATTTAAAAACATCCTGTACAATTTCTTTTGAATGCTCTTCATCGTGGATATTGCTAAGGCAAAAAGCAAACATACCTTCCCAGTGGCGAAGATATATTTGCTCAAAACTCTTTCTATCGATAATAAAAAAATCCGTTTCCAAAATACAAAGACCTTAGCATATGTCTTTGGCAAAGATAGTTTTATTTAGATTGGTTTTAAATAAGTTTTTAGATTTCTTTTACGAATTCCTTGATCGCTCGACCAGGATCGGCTGTCTTCATAAAATTTTCACCAATTAAGAATCCCTGGAATCCAGCTTTTTTAAGTGCTTTAATGGTTGAAGGATCCGATATACCGCTCTCCGATACCCGGATATATTCTGTTGGAATTTGGTCTAAAAGATTATAAGAATGTTGAAGATCCACCGAAAAGTCTTTCAGGTTTCTATTATTGACACCAATTGCATCAATGTCGTCAAAAAGATTGTCTAATAGCTCCTGTTGATTGTGTACTTCGAGCAAGACATTTAAGCCAATTTGTTTAGCATATGCGGCGAATTCCTGTACTTCTTCCTTTTTCAGGCATGCAGCGATTAAAAGGATGACGTCTGCACCATAGGCTTTAGCTTCAGTAATCTGATATTTATCCACGATAAATTCTTTTCTTAAAATAGGGATACTGATTGCTTCACGCGCTTTAGATAGATCCGCTAAATTTCCTTTGAAAAACTCTCCATCAGTGAGAACAGAAACTGCTGAAGCACCGGCTTCTTCGTATGCCTTAACAACATCTTCTACGGTGGAGGTACTGTTGATTTCTCCTTTTGATGGTGATGCTCTTTTATACTCGGCTATTATTCCTGTTTTTTCAGGATCAAGAATAGACTCTCTCAACGATAGGCAAGCAACGCTGAAATAGGGATAGTTTAATAACTCCTCGAAGGGAACTGAAGCTTTTGCTTTTTCCACTTCTATCTTTTTTCTTTCAATGATTTTATCCAGTATAGTCATTTTTATAAATTTTAGATTCCCAACCAGTTTTCAATTAACTTTTTTCCATTCGTCGTCAATACCGATTCGGGGTGAAACTGCATCCCCCTAACATCGTATTCAGTATGGGTTAAGGCCATAATAATGCCATTCTCATCAACTGCTGTTACCTTAAGGCATGTCGGTAATGTATTTTTACTTACGG
This sequence comes from Sphingobacterium sp. UBA1498, assembly GCF_002325125.1. Classification (NCBI taxonomy): domain Bacteria; kingdom Pseudomonadati; phylum Bacteroidota; class Sphingobacteriia; order Sphingobacteriales; family Sphingobacteriaceae; genus Sphingobacterium; species Sphingobacterium sp. UBA1498. The sequence goes on along the minus strand of NZ_DCRG01000014.1, from coordinate 44,237 downwards.
CCCAAGAGTGGTAGCGTCCAATTTTCGAATCTTTTGGGAAGTCTTGGAATAGCTTTTCCGATTCATCAGTAACGGTGATATTTGTTGCCACGCCATGTAAGGGTTTCTCCATATTGAACAGTGTGCCTCCAAATACCTCCGCAATAGCCTGTTGGCCTAAGCAAATACCCAATATACTTTTGTGCGGGGCATAGGTGCGGATGACATCAAGCAGTAGCCCTGCTTCTTCCGGAATACCTGGACCGGGGGAAAGAAGTATCTTATCGAAAGCATCAATATCTTCCAGTTTAAACTTATCATTTCTCCATACAACATACTCTTGATCTAACTCCTGTAATAAATGGACTAAGTTGTACGTGAAGGAATCGTAGTTATCTATAACGACTATTTTATTGTTGCTCATAACCTTTTGCTATAAAATCTTGATGAATGTAGTGTTCAATTTCTTGGAATATGGATTGAATAAATTCAGTAGGCAAATTAAATTTTTTTGCTAGTACCCCATAATGATTGTTTAAATTCCGAATTGGTGGCTGTTCTTCTGCTTGCTCATCGTCTAGCGATTTGCCTTTGTCAATATAGGATTTTCGCAGGGCCAATAGCTCCACAATGCGGTTATCAATGGTATCTATTGACGTGCGGATATGATGCTTATCGACGCAGTATTCCAATGGTCTGATCATAATGTTTCTGCTAGTTGTAGTGCTTTTCGCAATGCAGCGATTTTGTTATTTACTTCTTGAAGTTCCATTTCAGGATCTGAATCGAGAACAATACCACCGCCTGCTTGGTAATGTAAGGTGTTTTGTTTGCTTAGGAAGGAACGAATCATAATGGCGTGATTAAAGTCTCCGTTAAAACCCATAAATCCAATTGCACCGGAATAAAAAGAACGTTGCAATCCTTCATAGCGATCGATTAAGGTCAGCGCCATATGTTTTGGTGCCCCCGACAATGTGCCGGCGGGATATGTATCGCCTACAATGTCAAACGGATTGATGTTATCTTTCAATCTGCCCGTTACTTTGGAGACCAGATGGATAATATGGGAGTAATATTGCGGTTCCATGTAGGACTCAACTTTAACTTGTGTACAATGTCTACTTAAGTCATTGCGGGCAAGATCGACAAGCATAACGTGTTCAGAAGTTTCCTTTGGATCTTCTTTGAGTCTGGAGGCAATTTTCTGATCTTCCTCCATGTTGCCCGTACGTTTGAATGTTCCTGCAATGGGGAAGATGGTTGCCTGTTTTCCGTGAATGCGTAATTGCGCTTCTGGCGAGGATCCGAAAAGTTTAAAATCACCGTAATCGAAATAGAAAAGGTAAGGTGAGGGATTGATGGATCGCAATGCACGATAGACATTGAATTCATCACCAGAGAACGGTGTTTTAAACCCTCTGGATGGAACAATCTGAAAAACATCGCCACGTTGGATATGTTCTTTCATTTTCTTGACCAACTGACGGTGCTCTTCATCGGTACGATTGGAGCTTTCTTCACCGGCAAGTTTAAAGGAATATTCAGGAAAGTTTTTGTTCTGAATTAGAAACTGCATTCTTTCGAGTTCTGATTCTTCGTCATCCAGCAGGTGTTCAAAGATGTAGAGTTGGTTTCGGAAGTGGTCAATAGCAATAACATATTTGTAGATATGATATTGCATAAATGGTATTTTCCGCGCCGGATCTGGCGAAGTGGTCAGTTTGATATCTTCAAAGTGTTCGATACAATCGAAGGTGAAATATCCAAATAAGCCATTGGAAATGAGGTTAAGTTCGGCGATTGTATGGTCTTCGAAGGAGTTTCTAAAATCGGATACTTCCTGACGTAATTCGATTTCCTTCGCATTTTTTACGATACGCTCCCTATTAGGATACGTAAGCGTTAGCTCTTTTTCATCGAGCTGGATTCCAGCAATTGGCTGGCAACAGATGTAGCTAATGTTATTGTCGCGACTATGATAGTCGGAGCTTTCCAATAGCAATGAGTTTGGAAAGATATCTCTTAGACGAAGATAGATGCTCACTGGCGTAGTTGTATCCGCAAGCAACTTTCTGCTTTTTGTTTTGAATGTATACTTCATTTTTTGTGTCTTATCTTCTTGTTGTAAATTTATGCATAAAAAAACCCCGATACTGGTTAGCATCGGGGTTGGAATTTCCATAAATGGTTTTGGTTGATTATGAAATATTATAACAATACCAATTGATTCCCGATGCTTATTGCTCCAGGCCACCACCAATTTGTATTTGTATATCTTCGTGTCATTATTACACAAATTTATAAAAAAAAATAAATAAGCAAACTTTTTGTGACAAAAAAACAAAAATTCCCCTTATTTCTTAATCATTTAATAAATCAGGGCGTCTTTCTTGTGTCCTTCTCAACTGTTGTTCATCTTTCCATGCGGCGATTTTTGCTTCGTGACCGCTGAGTAGAATATCGGGTACTTTATGGCCTTTCCACTCTGCAGGGCGTGTATAGATAGGTGCGTCGAGCAATCCATCCTGAAATGAATCGGAAAGAGCGGAAGTTTCGTCTGATAATACTCCAGGGATTAATCTGATAATAGCGTCTGTAACAATTGCGGCCGGAAGTTCTCCTCCAGATAGCACGTAATCGCCGACCGAAATTTCTTTTGTTACGTAGATATCACGAATACGTTGGTCAATTCCCTTATAATGTCCACAGAGGATCATCATATTTCCTTTTGTAGATAGTCCGTTCGCAATATCCTGATTGAATGTTTCACCGTCTGGAGTCATATAGATGATCTCATCGTATACACGTTCGGATTGCAGTTGCTCAATACACTTTGCAAAAGGCTCGATTTGAAGAACCATACCGGATCCGCCGCCGTAGGGATAATCATCGACACTTTTGTGTTTATTGGTTGAATAGTCTCTTAAGTTGTGAACATGTATTTCAGCCAAACCTTTATTCTTCGCTCGTTGCAAAATTGAGTGTGCAAATGGACTTTCAAGTAGGTCTGGTAAGACCGTAATAATATCAAAACGCATGGCGCAAAGATACACAAAAATGCACCATTGTCTATTTATAAGATTGATTCGCTTATCTTTGTGCCAAAATTAAGTGAACATACAGTGATTGACGTAAATAATATTTCCGTTTCCTTTGGGGGAACGACTCTTTTTTCAGATGTGTCTTTCTCGATTAATGAGAATGACAAGATCGCATTGATGGGCAAAAATGGTGCTGGTAAATCTACCTTGTTGAAAATTATAGCGGGGGCAGGAAAGCCTACGACAGGTCATGTTTCGGGGCCAAAGGATGCGATTATAGCCTATTTACCGCAGCATTTGCTGACACAGGATAATGTGACTGTTTTTGAAGAGACATCTAAGGCTTTCGAAGAAGTCTACGGAATGCGTGATGAGCTGGAAGGCTTGAATGAGCAGTTGAATATTCGTACGGATTATGAATCTGATGATTATATGCAATTGATCGAACGGGTATCTGAATTAAGTGAGAAGTTCTATTCGATTGAGGAAGTTAATTATGATGCGGAGGTTGAAAAGGTCTTGAAGGGTCTTGGTTTTGAGCGTACGGATTTTACTAGACAGACTTCTGAATTTTCCGGGGGCTGGCGTATGCGCATCGAGTTGGCTAAGATATTACTAAAAAAGCCAGATTTGATTTTATTGGATGAGCCTACCAATCACATGGATATTGAGAGTATTCAATGGCTTGAGGACTTCTTGGTCAATTCGGCGAAAGCAGTTATTGTGATCTCGCACGACCGGGCTTTTGTCGACAATATTACGAATCGGACCATCGAGGTGACGATGGGACGGATTTATGACTATCGCGCCAAGTACAGTCATTATCTGGAATTACGTCAGGAGCGTCGTCAGCATCAGTTAAAAGCGTATGAAGAGCAGCAACGTTTTATTGCAGACAACCAAGAGTTCATAGACCGTTTTAGGGGTACATATTCAAAGACTTTGCAAGTACAGTCGCGTGTAAAAATGCTGGAAAAATTGGAAGTTATTGAGATTGATGAAGTGGATACTTCAGCGCTGCGCCTTAAATTTCCGCCATCTCCACGTTCGGGCCAATATCCGGTTATTGTGGAAGATCTGACGAAAGCTTATGGCGATCATGTCGTCTTTCAGAAAGCAAATATGGTTATCGAACGTGGAGAAAAGGTGGCTTTTGTAGGGAAAAACGGTGAGGGTAAATCGACGATGATCAAAGCAATTATGGGTGAAATCGATTTCGAAGGGACGTTAAAGGTTGGGCACAACGCGAAAATTGGTTACTTTGCACAAAATCAGGCGGCATTGCTGGATGGTGAAATGACCGTTTTTGATACCATTGATCAAATCGCAGTAGGTGAAGTACGTGTTAAGATGAAAGATCTTTTGGGCGCTTTTATGTTTAGTGGCGATGATACGACCAAAAAGGTGAAAGTGTTATCTGGAGGAGAAAGAACGCGTTTAGCCATGATAAAATTATTGTTGGAACCGGTGAATGTACTTATCCTCGATGAGCCGACCAACCATTTAGACATGAAGACCAAGGACATTATTAAAGATGCTTTAAAAGATTTTGATGGTACGTTGATCCTTGTTTCGCACGACCGTGACTTTTTGGATGGCTTAGCCGAGAAAGTTTTTGAATTTGGAAACAAGCGTGTACGTGAGCATTTCGAGGATATCAAAGGTTTCTTGGAATACAAGAAAATGAGCAGCTTAAAGGATATCGAACGTTAGCCTCTAGATAAAGGGCATATAAAACCGATAGGGATTCAGTTGTAAAAAGCGGCTTTTATATAAAAGAGCCGCTTTTTTGCATTTCAAAGGAAGATTCAATTGAATCTTCAAGCTTTTTTCGTTTAATCCCAAAGTGTATGAAAGATGCCTTCTTGATCAATCCGTTCATAGGTATGTGCGCCAAAATAGTCTCGTTGTGCTTGTATCAGATTTGTCGGTAATTTCTCCGATCGGTAGGCATCAAAATAAGCGAGTGCGTTTACGTATCCGGATACGGGTATCCCGTTTGCGATAGCATCTTTGACTACCTCGCGAACGCTGGCCTGCGTGCTCAGTAGCTTCTGTGCAATGGTGCTATCAAGTAGGATATTGCGTAAGCCCGGATTAGTCGCATAGGCTTTTCTAAAATCTTCGAGCAAAGACGCGCGAATGATACAGCCGCCTCGCCAAATTTTGGTTACCACCTGTAAATCTAGCTCATAACTATAGTTCTCTGATGCGACAGTGAGCTGTGCCAAACCTTGCGCATAGGTCGTGATGATCACAAAGTACAATGCATCTTTTAAGCGAGCAATAAGCGTTTCGGCGGGCAGATCAATAGGCTGTCCATCCCATTTAAGTAGTTTTGCCGCCTCCACACGTTCGGGTTTGTATTTGGACATATCGCGCATATTGACCGCTGCATCAATCACCGGCACTGGCACCTGTAGATCCATCGCATTTTGCGAAGTCCATTTACCCGTTCCCTTTGATCTTGCCCAATCTGAAATCAGGTCCACCAAATACTGGTCGCCCTCTTTTTTCTTCAGAATCTGAGCGGTAATCTCAAGCAAGAATGCGTTTAAATCGCCCTTGTTCCATTCTTCGAAGGTCTGCTGTATGGTTTGGGTATCAAAACCATATAATTTTTTCATCAGGTCATAGGTCTCTGCAATTAACTGCATGATACCATATTCGATACCGTTATGTACCATCTTTACATAATTTCCGGCCGACCCGTTGCCTAAAAATTCCACACAGGGTTCGTCGGCTACCTTGGCCGAAACCGCCTCGAATATTGGCCTTAGTCTTTCGTAGGCCTTTCTGTCGCCTCCGGGCATCAAGCTTGGGCCACGACGAGCGCCACTTTCTCCTCCAGATATGCCCATTCCGAAGAAATGTATACCCTTAACGGAAAGTTCATTAAATCTTCTGTCTGTATCCGCGAAGTATGTGTTTCCGCCGTCGATGATTATATCTCCTTTATCTAAAAGCGGAACAAGACTGGCAATCGCCATATCAACCGGCTTTCCGGCCGGCACCAACAGCATAATTGCTCTGGGCTTTTGCAAAACTCCTATAAACTCTTCTACTTGGGTTGTCACTTTGATGCGATGTCCTTCACTTGCTTCAGCTTCCAATGACTCAGCTTTGTGTGGATCGAGGTCTAAGCCTGCTACCGCGAAACCGTTGTCGGCGATGTTGAGCAATAAATTACGTCCCATTACGCCGAGTCCAACTATTCCAAAATCGCAGTTATTCTTTTTATCTATGCTCATCGTTTAATATCGTTTTTCTAAGTTGAAATTTACCATTTTTGTTGATACTATGAAAGACAAATTATCAGCAGATCGTTATAAGGCGTTTTTCTCCCTTCAATTACTCCGCTGGTAATGAAGCTTTTGTTGTAAACCCACAGATAATTCGTATATTGAACTCTCCTAAACATCAATTTTATTTATGATTATTGGATTAGACATTGGTACATCATCTGCGAAAGCTGTTGCATTTGACTACGCGGGGAACATCTTGTCACAGCATAGTATATCTTATCCCATATTAAATCCGTCGGAAGGCTGGTATGAGCAAGATCCAGAGATTGTTTATGACGCATGTATTGATTCTATTAGGTATGTCATGATTAGCCTAAAGCGATCTATTGCTGAGATACCGAAACCTGTGTGCATTGCGGTGAGTAGTGCTATGCACGGGCTGATCGCTGTTGACGCGACAGGGAATCCACTTAGCAATTGCATGATATGGGCAGATCGCAGAAGCGAGGATATCGCGGTTGCCTTAGAGACGAGTGAGCTGGGCCGACTGCTTTATCAGCGGACAGGAACGCCAATACATCCCATGTCTTTGCTTTGCAAATTAATGTGGATGAAGTCCAACGATCAAAAATTATTTGCTCAGTCGCACAAGTTTATCGGTATCAAAGAATTTCTTTTTTACCGGCTCTTTGGCGTTTATGTGGTCGATCATTCCATTGCGTCTGCAACAGGGCTTTTCGACATACATCAATTAACATGGTCTGATCAGGCGTTAAGGTTGGCCGGCATATCTGAAGAGCAATTAGCATCTCCAGTTCCGGTCGATCATGTTTTAAATATGCCTAACCGAGAAATTGCGGCCTTGATGCACATCCCTGAAAATACCCCTTTTGTGATAGGTGGTAGCGATGGTTGTTTGGCTAATCTCGGTGTAGGAGCTATACGTCCTGGAGTGGCTTCGGTAACTATCGGTACGAGTGGAGCTATTCGCGTAGCGAGTTCGCAGGCAAATCAAGAAAAAAAGCAAAGGCTATTTACATACCTACTGAGACCAAATGAATATATAATTGGTGGCGCGGTCAACAATGGCGGTGTATTACGCAACTGGTTTCGAGACAACTTTTTACGCGAATTTATTCAAATGGAAGCAGATGGAGATCCTTCCGCGTCGTTAGATGTTTTGATCGACTCCGTCGTTCCCGGGGCAGAGGGCTTGATATTCTTGCCCTATCTCACTGGTGAACGGGCACCACATTGGAATTCCAATGCAAAGGGCGTTTATTTTGGAATACAGTTGCATCACGGCAGGGCACACTTCGCACGTGCCATGATGGAAGGGATGTTGTTTGCAATTTACAGTGTAGGAATCGCATTAGAGGAGAACACCGGGCCAATTCATACGCTCTTCGCAAGTGGCGGCCTGGCGCGTTCATCATTGTTGGTGCAGATGCTTGCAGACATTTTCAATAAACCTGTATTCACCAAAAATACAGTAGAAAGCTCTGCATGGGGAGCAGCATTGATCGGCTTGGAAGCATTGGGTATACAGGGAGGTGAGCCCACTATAAAAAGCAAACAAGCGCAAGGAAAGCTAGATCCCGAACACTATTATAGACCGAGTGAGGAGAATCACGCCGTATATATGAAAAACTTCCAGAAATTTGAACGCCTGTACCATATATTGGAAGGTGAGTTTTAACTAGATATAAATTATTATGCCGCTAATCATCGTTATTTTGGGAGTAGCTTTATTACTTCTCTTAGTTACTGTCGTCAGATTAAACACGATCTTTTCATTACTGATAACTTCTGTTGCGGTCGGTTTTGCTATGAATATGAGTGCTGTCGATATCCTTAAATCTGTTGAAACCGGAGTGAGCAGTACCATGGGCCAGTTGGCACTTTTGTTGGCTTTCGGGTCTTTACTCGGGAAATTGATGGCGGAGGGTGGTGCTGCAGAGAAGATTACAACGGTATTAACGGCTGTGTTTGGGAGAAAGAACTTACCGTGGGCAATGGTTCTCACGGGCTTTTTAGTAGGGATTCCCTTATTTTACAATGTCGGTTTTATCGTTTTGGTTCCGTTTGTTTTCATGGTATGTGCTTCCAATAAAATGCCTTTACTTTATGTCGCTATTCCGCTGCTCGCAGCGCTTTCCGTGACGCACGGGTATTTGCCGCCACATCCGGGAGCTACAGCCATAGCGGTTACTTACAATGCGGATATCGGGTTGACGATGGCCTATGGCATTGTTGTGGCCATTCCTGCCATAATTATCGGAGGACCACTCTTTGGCAGGATGCTTAAGCACATTCCGACCAACCCACCGACCGAGTTTTTTCCTGAACAGAATAACGCAGATAGAAAAGAGCTCCCCGGATTTGCAATTAGCATATTTACGGGTCTTTTTCCAATAGTTTTAATTGCTTTTGGTTCATTTTCACATCTCATATTTCCAGCAGGTTCTTCTTGGTTGACGGCACTACGTTTCTTGGGTGACCCAGTGGTGGCTTTAATGATCGCATCGCTAATGGCGATGTACACCATGGGTATTCGTCAAGGCAAAAGTTTGCGGGACCAGTCCGCAAGTGTGGAAGAAGCAATCCGCGGGATCATGATGATCCTTTTTATCATTGCAGCATCAGGCGCCTTCAAGCAAATTTTGGTAGATAGTGGTGTAGCGAACTACATCGCTGACCTAACCGCAGACCTGAGCTTGTCACCTCTTGTGCTTGCATGGTTGATAGCTGGTATCATCCGTCTAGTGATTGGTTCGGCTAGTGTTGCTGGGCTAACGGCGGCGGGCATTATGCTTCCCATTGTGCAGGCAGGCGATGTTACTCCCGAATTAATGGTGCTAGCGACGGGAGCGGGTAGTCTCATGTTCTCGCACGTCAACGATCCGGGATTTTGGATGTTTAAATCTTATTTTGGAGTGAGCATGAAGGATACGTTTCGCTCATGGACTGTGATGGAAACGCTCGTCTCTGTTGTTGGATTGATCGGTGTCTTGATTTTACACTGGCTTGGTCATTGACAGCGATGAAATAGTTTCATACGGATACTTTCACCCTTTTTCTAGGCATCGCCCTTTAAATAAACAACATAAATTTTTTTTTCTTAATATCGTGAAAATGAACCGAATTTTGCTGTTCTAAAATTATGCTGAAGTTACATCGATTTTATATCTTTTTTTTGTTGTGGTTGGGAACTTTCCTAACTGGACTAACATCTTTTGGACAATCTACTGCTTATACAGTAGATAATTTGCCCAATCCAAAAATAAAGGGGCAGGATTATTTTGTGTCCAATCCCGATGGGATTCTATCTTCGGGTGCTGTGTCTGAGTTAGATGGTTTGTCGTCACAGATTGAGGCCGCTACAAAAAGTGAATTTGCCATCGTTGTTGTTAACAATTATATGGGTGACAGTGATTTTGAATTTGCTTTAAAATTATTCAATACATGGGGTATCGGTAAGAAAGAAAGCAACAATGGGCTTTTATTGTTTATTGCAAAAGAGAGGCATGAATACCGCTTTATTACTGGATATGGTATGGAGAGTATCTTGCCAGATGCTTATCTTAAACGTATAGGAGAGAAGTATCTCGTACCCAACTTCCGAAATGAAGATTATGACCGCGGTGTTTTAGAAGCTTCGGGTTTTATAAAAACAATACTGACTTCCGCAGACAGCAAGGCTGAACTGGAGCGCTTAATGCCGGAAGCGATACCTGTTTGGAGCTTTAAAAGTCCTATCCTGCGCAACGCTCTTTTGGTCTTGGGCTTGTTTGCAATATGTTATATCTGGCTGGGTGAGGTGACTAGAGCAATAAAGGGGCAGCTGACGAAAAAGAGTAAGTATTTTCCACCTTTGGTAAGCGGATGTGGCTGTATGGGGATACTAATGTTTATCAGTGTGTTTATCTGTGCCTTTGCCTTAAACAATTTTGAGGTGGTTTATCAGTGGAAAAATTTACCCTATTTTATATTTGTATTTGGCAGCATCACTTTGGCGATGAAATATAATGCTAGCCGCACACAGATTGTTAACTCCTATCGCGATGAGGAGAATATTCAGCGGGCCTTACGTAAATTTCGTGTGTGGGGACTTGTACCACTATTGCTTAGTCCATTGGCCTTATTTGATCTTATTGGATTGAATAAACGGATTCGGAAAAATGAACTGCGGCTGGCCCCGCCTGATAATTCAGGACGTTGGTTACGGATGAATAAGGATGATGTATCTACGCGAGAAAGCGCATATCTGGATGCTGGCCGGCTTTTGGAAGAGAAAATTGGCAGTCGATCTTACGAGATCTGGATAAACCAGACAAGCAATGAAATCAAGCTGGTTCCATGGGATGAAAATGCTGGCTTTGTCGATTGTCCTGCATGCCATTATAGAACCTTTGAAACAGGGCGTACTAAAACGATCCGAGCCGCAACCTATAGTTCACAAGGGCTAGAAGAACGTTTTGACCTCTGTAAGAATTGTGGACATCGTGTATCTCATGGGGAGCATTCAATTCCTGTGAAGGTGCGGTCTACATCAAGCAGTTCTGGCGGTGGATCTAGTAGTAGCGGTGGTGGCGGTAGCTTTGGCGGTGGATCTTCTGGCGGCGGAGGTGCCGGCGGACGATGGTAATCCATAATTTAAGGACAAAAAAAAAGGTTTTCAAACGGGGAGAATGAAAACCTTAAATAACCAATTATAAACCTAAATTATGATGACACAAATATAGTGTATTTATTACACTATGCAAATTTTTTTAAAAAAAAAATAAAAAAGAGAGCTATAGCTCGTACAATATGATTTCTATTTATAAATTAAAACCAAAATTTCAGCAGTTGTTGATGCCCATTTTGAACTTTTTGCATCGAAAAAAGGTGACCGCAAATCAAATTACGATCGGGTCGATCGCACTGTCTATTCTTATAGCGCTGCTGTTTTGGTATGCCGATCGTTTCCCGGTTTTCTTTTTGGCATTGCCAGTCGGATTATTGTTTCGAATGGCGTTGAATGCATTGGACGGTATGATGGCCCGTCTTTTCAATCAGACGAGTAAAACAGGTGAAGTTCTGAACGAGGTGGGCGATATTGTCTCCGATGTCCTGATCTTTTTCCCCTTGCTGAAATTTCATCCCGAGAGTTTATACCTGGTTGTATGCTTTATTATGCTGAGCGTGATCAATGAATTCTGTGGTCTAATTGGAAAAGTGGTTACCAATGACCGTCGTTATGACGGGCCCATGGGGAAAAGTGACCGTGCACTGCTGTTGGGGTTATATGGTATTTTGAACTTGTTGCAGATCTCAATAACGACTATTTCGGTCTATATTTTTGCTGTGCTATGTTTATTGTTGGTCTTGAGTTCGATAACGCGATTGAGAAAGGCATTGGTGGTCCATGAGTGAGTTATCCAATCCGAAGGACAAGTTTGCTGACGTACCTATCCGGGTAAGAAGCTGGGGCTATATTGTGCTTGTACTGGCGATTGCTTTCGTTTCCCAAACGACATCTTTACTGTTTGTTTCCTGGCTGACGTTTCAGGGCATGCGCGAATTTATGAAGATGTTTGTGCCAAATTTTAATCTTGTATTGGTCTTTGCTGTTGCAACAGGCCTATTGCAGCTGATCCTTTTACTGTACTGTTCATACAGCGGCTACCTATTATGGGCGACACTATTGTGCATAGGGATTGGGCTGTTTTTCAGGTTGGGGCAGAAAGCAACGATGGATGTTGTTATCGGAATGACCTTTGGAGCGGCTGCTTGCCTACTTGCATTCAGCCAGCTGGCTTTTATCCGGGCAGTAGAAATTCATCAGAATGAGTGGATGGGATTGCAGCTTTTGGCCTATATCATCGTTTTAACGGAACTGAATGATGTATTCCAATACCTCATGGGCAAATTCTTTGGTAAGCGAAAGATCGTTCCGCGCATCAGCCCAAATAAAACTGTTGTCGGATGTATCGGCGGTATCGGAGTGACGATAATTCTGAGTAATATCTTGGGCTATTTGTTATTACCCTTCGGAGATTTTATCTGCTTTTCTTTGTTAGGTCTACTCTTTGGTGTTTTAGGCTTTTTCGGTGATGTGCTTTTTTCCTTTTTGAAACGTAGGACGGGAGTCAAGGATACGGGAACATTAATCCCCGGACATGGTGGATTGTTGGATCGGATAGATAGCCTACTTTTTAATACGCCTGTTTTCTATGGTTTGATTTGTTTGATAGAAATGACGAATTTGTAATGGTGACTAAAAAATTGGGATTAGGTCTTGACCTTGTAAAAGGATACACGCACATCTAATATATCGCGAAATGCATTATCAACGGGCAGTTTTATTTTCAGGTGGTGGTACTCGTTTTGGCTTGTACCTAGGAATGTATGCGGCGTTGGGCGAACTGGGGTTAAAACCGGATTTACTGATAGCTACCTGCGGTGGATCATTGGCTGCTGCGATTATTCAGGCTTTTGAAAGGGATGCAGAACGGAAATCCTATCTCCAGTCCGAAGAGTTTTACCGCTTCTTCTGTGGACATCAGCTTACGGAGCAGCGCCATCTGGGCAAACTTGGTTTATATGTATTGAAAAAGCAATGGGATAAACGATCGGCTCCTTATCTGGAAGATGTCTTTGATCGCTACCTGGTCAAGATGGAACATGATCTTTCCCCCTTATTACCGACTTTGAACCGCCCATTTTCCCAGGAAATACCCTCAATTATTATTGGTTCGAGAATGCTTTTTGACCGTTCGGAAGTTGGGGAGAGACGTGGCGAACGTAAGCTCTATCAGAAAGTCCTGATGGGGAATGCAACTGCCCTGTCGAACGTAAATCTGGATGGTATTCAACTCCAAGGTGTAAACTATGCACAAAGTGCTGTTGCTCCAACGACAGTGATCAATAGAACGGTAACATTGTTGGAGGCTGTTCGTATTTCGATGTCCGATATGTTTTATATTGAGCCAATAGAGCGGAATGGGGAGTATTATGCCGGCGGAGCCATTGATCTGGTGCCTGTGGAGCTCGCGCAGTCTTTGGCGACAGAAGTGATCGGTGAACGGAAGCAGCTATACAAATTGCAGGAAGAAGGATTGGTCAGAGCTGTATTAGGCTTCAGTGGGAATCAACGTCTGAGGGATATTAATCAGCAATTTCGGGAAATCCGATGGATTGATACAAGGGATGCTGCGGAACAGCTGGTAGGAAGCTATTGCAGAAAAGGTATAGATTGGCGTAAATTTGAAATAACATTGTCCCTGCCGACCAGTCTGGATGAATTTGCGGCTGCTATGGAAACACAGTGGAATTATGGATATAGCAAGACGATGGAACTGGGGATGGGCTAAGGAACGACGGATTGGAATAAGTGGAATTCGGGGGAGGTTCTGAAGAGGTGGAAATAGTATATGATTTGATCATTCTTTTAATATGAAGGTATTTATCGCAGGTGGAACAAGTGGAATAGGTCTAGCATTAGCAAAAAGCTACCTCCAACAGGCGGCGGAAGTTGCCGTATGTGGCCGGGACCTTTCAAGGCTGACTAATCAGCCAGCATACGATGCGCTCGTCAAGTTTAAAGCAGATGTATGTGATCGGGATGCTTTGGCTGCTGCTGTTGATTCTTTCTGTCATCATGAAACATTGGATCTTTTTATCAATTGTACAGGAAGCTATGCCGATGATGTAGCACAGTGCATCAGTTATGAGGAGGCAAGTGCTATGCTCCGAGTCAATATGTTGGGTACCTTAAACTGTTTTGAAGTCGCCCGCGAAGTCATGCGTGGACAATCAAAGGGGCAAATTGCAACAATAGCATCCGTCTCGGGAACTTTAGATTTTCCGAATTCCAGTTTGTACAGCAAAACAAAACGAGCCGCAATCCAAGTGGCTGATGCTTATCGGAGGGCATTGCTTCCGCTTGGGATTGCAGTGACAGTCATCGCACCAGGGTATGTGGATACAGCCAAGCTCCGTCAGCTTAACCAGCAGGATCTCTCCAAAAAGCCCTTTTTGATCGATGTAGATGATGCCACGCAGCGCATCTTAAAAGCGATACAGCAAAAGAAAGAAATCGTGATTTTTCCGAAGCGTATGAAATGGCTGATGGGATTTTTAGGCCTTATCCCCCATGTATTATTAAGTAAAATCATGTTTAGGAAAGCCAAATGGATGAAAAACGATTAAATAAAGTAGGAGGGCAGCTCTTTGTTGCCATCTATTGCCTGTTGCTTTTTCAATTTACCTATCCCTTTACAGCAGCCTACGCGTCTGGTTTAGCTGCGGTCCCTTCTTTTGTATTCGACTTTGAACAGCATATTCCGTTCATTCCATGGATGATTTTGCCTTATATGAGCAGTGGACTTTTTTTTTGCATTGTGCCCTTTTACTGTGGGGAAAAGAAGGAACTTCTGTGCTATGCAAAGCGATTTACGTTTGTCACCTTGATTGCAGCTCTATGTTTTCTTCTCGTTCCGCTGCGGTTTTCTTTTGACCGGTCGCAGGTCGAAAATCCTTTATTTGCAATTTTCTTTTCCTTCTTAACGGAACATGATTCGCCTTTCAATCAGGCACCCTCCCTTCATGTCGCTTATGCCTGTCTTTTTTGGTCGGTGCTGCGCCGGAGGTTCAACGGATGGAAGAAAATAATCTTGGGCATCTGGATACTGATGATGGGCTTAGGGACATTGACTGTATATCAGCACCACGTGATCGACCTATTGACAGCTTGTATACTGGTTCAGTTCAGTTTTATCCTCTTCCCGAATGCCATTGAACAATCGGCACAAAGGGTGTCTATAGCGAATAGTTATTACCTCGTCGGGTGGATATTCACGCTGCTAGCACTCCTCTGCGAGGCATATGTGTTGCCCTTGATTGTTTTTGCTTGGATAGCTTTTGTCTGCTTTGCGGTAGGTTACAGTTACCTGCGCAATAATACGGGGTTTTTAAAGGGTCATCAGGGTCGAATACCGCTGATAAAGAAAGTA
The DNA here is from genome assembly GCF_002325125.1 of Sphingobacterium sp. UBA1498. Lineage (NCBI taxonomy): Bacteria > Pseudomonadati > Bacteroidota > Sphingobacteriia > Sphingobacteriales > Sphingobacteriaceae > Sphingobacterium > Sphingobacterium sp. UBA1498. The sequence goes on along the minus strand of NZ_DCRG01000014.1, from coordinate 28,970 downwards.
TTTTATGCTCCTTACCAATTTGCTTACTGGTTGATGTGGCGTTTTTTTAGAAAGAGAAATAATCCGCCGCTGATGGAGTTACTTCCGCGCTGTTACGTGGGACCAAGATTGAGTGATTCGGAGCTTGTATACTTGGGACTAGGTCGCGATCTGGTTGTTTTTGACCTCGCAGCTGAACTGCAGGAGGTAAAACTCTTAGGTGCCATGGGAAAATATTATTCTTTTCCTTTACTGGATGTTGCGGAGGTCGATGTGGAAGATGTCCATGTGATCATAGACGCAATGCTATCTGCTTACCGGAACTTGAATGCGCATGAAAATATGGTCATTCATTGTACCATGGGATATAGTAGAAGTATGATTTTTGCTATTCTTATGACGCGGGAATTTTTATCTTTAGACTTAAATAATGCTATAGATCACGTGAAGTCGATCAATAGGCATATGGTACTGCGAAGTCATGCGATCCAGTTGATGAAAATTATAGTCGCTGGCCGATCCTGATCAAAAAATGGTGGCTTGATCTTTGTTTTTAGTAGTCACAGCTGAATAGATACGGAAATTACATACTTACATACGCCATTGTATAGATGGGATAAATTATAAAAAGATGAAATCAGGTTATTTTAAGAGTTTCGATCAGGGGGAACTGCTATATCGTGTTTGGAATTATCAAGAGGGCCAAAAAGCTTTAGTTGTATTGCACCGTGGGCATGAACATTCAGAACGCCTGCAGGAGATGGCGACCGATCCGCAGTTTGCCGATTATTCCATCTTTGCATTTGATTTGCGGGGCCATGGCCATACTAAAGTGCCCGTATCATCAGTATTCATGGATAATGTGCGCGATCTGGATTATTTTGTCTCCTATATGCGTACCGAATATGCAGTTGACACCGAGGACGTCTTTGTCATCGCCAATAGTATTGCTGGGGTCATTGTAAGTGCTTGGGTACATGATTTTGCCCCTCCGATCGCAGGTATGGCTTTATTGGCCCCTGCCTTTGAGATTAAACTGTATGTACCATTAGCCAGCCAAATGATTGCACTTGGAACCAAGCTGAAAAAGGATCTCGTTATCCAAAGCTATGTTAAGGCGAAAGTACTGACCCATGATATTGAGCAACAACAGGCTTATGATGCTGATCCCCTGATCTCAAAATCCATTAATGGCGCCTTATTGGTCGACCTATTGAAAGCGGGTGTGCGTATTGTCGATGATGCGGCTGCAATCGATATTCCCGTGATTGTACTATCCGCCGAAAAGGACTATGTGGTCAAAAACTCAGTGCAAAAGCAATTCTTCGTGTCCATTGCTTCCAAGCTGAAGACATTTATTACCCTGCGCAATTTTTATCATGGTATCCTGTTTGAATCCAACAGACAGAAAGTCTATACCTATTTAAAAGATTTTATTACGAAAGCCTATGCAAGGCAAAAGCCTGAACAGGGGCTTGAGCCCGACGAATTTTCCGTAAAGGAATATGAGAAATTGTATCATAAGGTGATGCCTGCGGCTGAGAAGCTAAACTATGCTTTCCAAAAATGGACTTTAGGCAAGATCGGATCATTGAGTCATGGGATGAACTTAGGTCTTCAATTTGGCTTTGATTCAGGAATTTCATTGGATTACGTTTATCGCAACGAGCCAAAGGGTAGGTTGGGACTAGGTAAAATCATCGATAAAGGGTACTTGGAGGCGATTGGATGGAAAGGAATACGTTTACGCAAACAGCATCTATTACGTCTATTAGAAGAGAACATTGAGCAGGTCAAGTCTACAGGCCGACCTGTGAAAATTCTGGATATTGCTGGCGGTACCGGAAATTATTTGTTTGATATCAAAGAAAAATACCCAGAAGTGGAGATCGTGATCAATGAGTTTATGTTGTCAAATATTGCAGTCGGTGAGAAAATCATTAAGAGGAAAGGGCTCCACGGAATACGTTTCAGCAATTACGACTGTTTTGATCCGGAGACTTACGCAAAACTGGATTTTGTCCCTAATATTGTGGTGATCTCGGGTATTTTCGAATTGTTTGGTAACAATGAAATGGCGAGCAGGGCTGTACATGGCGCGACTTCCATTTGTGAGGAAAACAGCCATCTGGTCTATACCGGACAGCCATGGCATCCACAGTTGAAAATGATCGCTTATGTGCTGAATAGTCATCAGAAGAAAGACTGGGTCATGCGCCGACGGTCCCAGAAAGAATTGGATCGGATTATGGCTTACAATGGTGTGCACAAGGAGCGGATGCTTATTGACGATTACGGGATATTTACCGTTTCTTCGGGGACTGTGAAAGCCGGATAATCGTATTTCCGAAAGATCTGTATATAGAATCGTAACCAGGTAAGCTGTTAAATTATTTTCATGTTCTTGGTTAATAGGATTGTACGTATGAAATGAACAGCATAGGGGGTGTGCTAAATAGATAGTGTTTAAGCTATGGATTTGGCGCAAGTTGACCCCCTTGTCTACGCAAAATAACCCATTTTCTGCTTCCATTGCTCAGAAATGCAGATCCAATCCGTTTGACAAAAAGACTTTATTCCACTTTTCAGCTCGAAAGATCTACGAAAAGTAGTTGTAATATCTATATACTCCAAATATGTTAAACGAGCTGGAGAAGACAATAGAATATCTTGAAGAGAGCTTTAGCGGAGAAGAGAACAAAAATTAGCTCAAAAGATTGAAAAGCTTATAGCCTAGTAGTAATTACTAATATGCTTGTATAAGTACACTTGTATAAGTACATCTGTAGGGATATTGAGTTTTTCGTGAAGTTTTCTAATGATCTCAAGAGAGAGTTTCCGCTTTCGATTTAATATTTCACTTGCACGGCTTTTTTGACCAAGAACATCAGCAAGATCATTCTGTGTAAAATTTAGTTGCTCCATTCTGAATTTGATGGCCTCAACAGGATCAGGGAGATTAATAGGAAAATGTTCGGTCTCATATTTATAGATGAGAAGCCCCAAAACTTCCAATTCATCTCCTTCTTTTGAACCTATTTTAGCATCAAATATTACTTCAAGGCGGTCTAAAGCCTGTGCATAATCTTCTTCAGTTTTAATAAGTTTTGCTTCCATCCAGTATTTTCGCTGAGTTTATTATCTACAGATAATGGCCTTTAAGAGACTGTATTTCGAGTATTGTTTCTCCATTTTCTTCGTATACTTCATAGATAAGTCTGTGCTCCTGATCTATTCATCGTGACCACGAGCCGGATAATTCATATTTCAACGCTTCTGGTCTGCCTATACCCTCAAATGGTGTTTCTAATATAGAAAGAATAAGAGTTTGAATCTTCTTCTGGATTATTTTGTTACCTGATTTTTTCCAGAATTTTAAATCTTATACCGCTTGCGGAGTATAAATTATTTCCATAGATCATCAATGCCGATTTTAGTCCCTTTGCCGTTCTTAACATCAGCTCGGCCATTTTGTATCTTTTTTACAAAATCTGGATTATAGGTACTGCCTTCTACAGTGGTAGTCTCAAATTTCATTTTCAATGCTTTGGCAATTGCCTTGATTGCTTCAAGTTGCTCTTTGTTTTGCGGATGTAAAAGTATTGCTTCCATGATTAAGTCCTTTAAGTTCGTTCTTCTGCTAAATATTTATCCAAAGATCCTTTGCATAAATCTGCTATCCAACTAGCGTGATCTACTTGTTAAAAAATTACAGCTAGTCAAACTCTTACAAAGATACTAGTTTTAAAACATGCTAACAATTTACAGGTCAATTACCTTATGATATTCTGCTGTTCAAATTCTCTCATTGACTCTATTCAAGTCAATGGAGAGTGATCGGGTATGTGGTTTTAGTTCTTATACTCCCGAATTGCCTGAATAATACCTTCCAGATTTTCATTGAAGTCCAGTAGCTGACCGAAGACTTTATCGTCTTTGGCCAGTCCTCCATGTTTATTGTTTTTGCGAAAGATTTCTTTGATGGCTTCCCAACGTTCCTGCTCGACAGGGTTCAGTAGTCCGGCAAGCTCTTTTAGTTTTAAAAGGTTACTTTCAGTGTCCGCAGTTAGTGTCTGCGATTCGCTCTCATAGTGTGCGAGAAGAACCTGATCAATTTCTTGCTCATTCATCATAGGGACCACCTGTGCAACCAGTTTGCTCATATTCCGATACGATCCCTGCATTTTAAATGGCGGTTCGGTACGGTAATTATCCTGCATCGCTGCACTCTGAATATAATTCTGATTCACTTTGATCACGACATTTCTGATTTTTAGCACATGCCGTAGCACAGCGATAAAGTCATCAATATCCTGTTTCAGATAGTTTCCCTCTAAATTGGGCAATTGATCCATAACAGACTGTGCATAGTTGACTAGGGCATAGAAGTCATTAAACGACTTGCTTGCAATCTTCTCGAGGTAACTGTTTTCAATCGCCGCATTTTCAATCAAACTGAGGTTGAATAATGCTTCGGTATCACCGATCACATCGCCGAGATTGTACACGTCGGCCCGATTGGCAAGCATGTCGGGAATCTGAAACTTAGAGCCGCTCTCGGTATACGGGTTTCCGGCCATCACAATGCAGAAGCGCTTGCCACGGAGGTCGTAGGTCTTGCTCTCACCCTCAAAAATACCATCAATCTTACGTTGACCATCGGCCAGAGAGATAAATTTCTGTAAAAACTCCGGATTTAAGTGCTGGATATCGTCCAAATACAGCATGACATTGTCAGCCATCTCAAATGCAAGATTGATCTTTTTGAGCTCTTCCCGTTCTCCGGATGTTTTCGCTTCAATCGGGTCAATGGATGTAATCGAATGACCAATGGTTGGGCCATTGATTTTGACAAAATGTAAACCCATAGTTTTGGCAAGATATTCCATTAAGGTGGTCTTACCGTAACCCGGAGGCGAGATCAACAGAAGCATGCCCATACGGGCCGTACGCTTGTTGTCACCTGCAGCTCCCAGCTGTTTCGCGAGGTTATTTCCGATCAATGGAAAGTAAACTTCGTTGATCAGCTTATTACGTACAAAGGAAGTCAGTACTTTGGGCTCAAACTCACCGATCTTTAGTTCTTTGGCATAGGACTTCGCAAGCTGCTCTTTCAATGTGGAGAAAGCCACAAAACGAGGTACATTATACGCACTGAATTGCGCGAGACGTGCTAAAAATTCATGATATTGGATATGTTCTTCTCCATTGTTCAGGATCGCATGATTGCCTTTTAATCCGCTGATATGCGTCTGGTCCTTTGCGATGATCAGGTGATATTCATGGGTCGGATATAGCAACATGATCGCTGCTTCCTCAATATATTTGCGTAGTGTAAGATATTCCGGATGCTCATCAACGAAGGAGTTGAGCCAGTTTAGGGTCAGGTAAAAGCGATCTACCAAGCTAAATTGTTCGTTCTGAATATCCGCTTCAAAAAGCTTGTAACTTTTCTTGGATTCCAGCAATCGAATAAAAGCCTTTTTCAGTTCATCGGACTGTTCACTGACGACAAAGGTATTGTAGCTCGTAAACGTCTGAAAAAGGTAAGTAGCCAGGTCAGGACCATGAATGCTGGAGCGATCCAAATGTGTCTCCCATGCATTGAATAACTTGGTCAGTTCATCAATGACAGACTGGTAACGATTTGAAGTTGGAAACGTTTTTAATATCGTGTAGGTAGAATGTATCAGTGCCCGCTGCTTTGTCCGTTGATCATCTGAAAGGGATTGCCAAAATAGCTGAGCCATCGTACGCAATAGGGGATCGTAGCGAAGCAGATCCAATTTGGTATCCAGCTGTTTGATAGTGTCATAAATCAACAGTGCATCCACATTGTGAACTCCTTTGACATAACCTTCCGAATAACTTTGCTCCACGGTCTGTGTAATAAACAACGGCGCATCAAAATTTTGTTGTCCTTTCGACGCAACGAAAGCTTTGTATGCAAGGTATTCTGCACGATAGACTTCCTTATTTTCAGAGACAAGTTCCTGATCCCAGATGTCCTGAAAACTGTTGATTTCCTCGGCCTGCACCTTTTGATAGAAACTTGTCCCAGTCAGGTGGAAATACAGTTCGTCATTTCTACGCAGCAAGGTGAGGCTAAGGGATTGGTTGTTGACCGCAAACTTATGCTTGCCCAGTGCGATGATATTTTCGCCGTCCACAAAGAGGTCATTCTTATCCCGTAAAACCCGTAAAGCGTCTTCCTGTGATTTCTTTAATAGGTTTTCAAGATTTTCTGCTTTTGAGACATCCTGCAGTGTTTTTAGCTCCTGTACCAACTGTCTGATCTTGTCGATCATCAGGTCCGAGGCAAAGAAGCTGAGGATCTCTTCCCGCGTTGCAAATGTCTTGGATTTGTTCTCAATGTTCTTTAATACACGAAGACCGATCTGTTCGATCGAGGACGTACGCTTGTTGATCTGTTCTACGATTTGTTCTCTGCGGGAATTAAAAGCTTTGATAACCTCATCACGTTTGTCCGCGATCTTGAGGGCAAAATCTTCAAATTCGGAAAACTTACTTTCAAGTTCCTCCAGCTGAACGATCACTTTCGTGTAATACTCGTCTACCTTTTCGGTTGTCGTTGACAGTTCGAGGTAGTTGGTCACGGATTGCTCCAACAGCGTTAGCTGTGCCGAGAATTCGGCTATTGCCTCTGTACTCTTTAATGAATTTAGTTTTCGCGTAAGCTGTGCACGAACCTCATTTAAGGAGGAGAAGATAACCGAAATCTTCTCAATGATTTTGGTTGTCTGCGTGGAGTCGTCAATTCTTAGACTATTGAGGATATCAATCAATAGTTCCAGTTCACTTGAAATGGCCGAATTGGCTTCCTCAATCGCTTTGGCATCGTAGACCTTCACTATGGCCTCCACATTCTTCTTTTGTTGTTCTACTTTCTGTTCATAGGGAAGCAGCGCTTCATCACGTAGCAGAAAAGCAATGGTTTTTTCGGCCAGCTCAGAGGTGATGCCCTGCAGTTTTTCCAATAGGCTATCTATCCTGACCGTATCAATATATTTTACATTTTTAAGGTCAATGATTTCACCCTGAAGACGACGGGAATCGGCCAATTGATGAACGAGCTGATCGAGTTTGTCTACAACGGTACTATTGATGGAGAAGGTGAGTTCTTCCATCTTCTTTTCTGCTGCGATATTTAATTCTGCGGCATGTTTACGTTGCGCCTGTACTTTGACGAACTCATCAATAGCGGTATTGGCGACTTCCTTGATCTGTGTTAATGGCTTGCCAAGATTTGATAAAGCGTCATCTTTGATCCAGAAATAGGAATCCAATAAAACCGTGGACTTTTTGAGGATATCTTCGTATAAACCTTCGTAACTGTCCTCTTTATTGATCAGTTGTATGACCTCCTGTGCCTCGGCCATCGCCTGCACGATCTGTTTATTGCCTACTTTATAAAGGGGATCATCTTTCTTCTGCTCATTTTCTTTGAGCATGGCCATATAAGGTGTTTCCCAAATCTGCACCTGATGATGCCTGGTGGCTTCCGCCTCGGTACGGAAATAAATTAAACTACCATCTTTAAACAGTGTGAAGCCATTACAGATGATCGGAGTTTCTACATGTTGCTGAATAATGTTATAGGACAGTAGGATATAGGTATTGGTTTCTTCCTGACAGAATATATACAGAAAATCTTCACCATTGGGAGAGGCTATCCTTCGTAGAAACGATACCTGTTCAAATTGGGCGTCAAAAACTTTATGTGTACCATTTTGTAAGTAATATCCATTCGAGAAAATAATTCCTTGGTTGTCTGGTAATAATATTGCGGATTCATTCAGTGATTTGAGGTTGACAACTTCCTTAGTCCGTTGGTTATAGACAAAGGCTCTAAAATCTTCCTGATAAGGCTTGATGCGAACTGCGATAAGATTGCCAAGATCAGCATAGTAATAATCTGCATCATCCAGTTGTTGGTCTGCATTGACCACTTTTTCGGAATAGATCCCTTTGCCGCTGTCTGTGTTGTTTTCGATCTTGAAGGTGATGTCACCATTGATTGCTTCGATAAAGATCTTATCCATAATCGATATATGGGGATGCTTACCAAGCCGACGGTCTTCAAGCGTGGTTTTCGTCCAGTCAAATTCAAATTGATTGGGCAATTTGACTTCGTGAATGCTGCGGTCATCCTGATATTGGAGCTGACCATCTTTGATTAACCATTTGAATGCTTTCAGGTCAGCGGGATTTTTGCTGGTCTGAAAGATCATGTACAAATAATTCTCCGTCCTACGAAATTTGGAGAATATGGAGTCCCGATAGTATTTATATAGATTTTGATAATCTGAGATGAAATTTTGATCGTTGATCAGGTCGAGGGGCTGCGGAATGAATTGATTATTCTCAAATGTGTAAACACTGAAAACATCTTCCAGCTTGATCTCGGTACGCAGTCCGAAATGCACATTATACCCAAAAATACATTGATTATCCAACGCCAGAATGCCGCGGGCAACACAGTTGTTTTCTGTGGTGATCCGTTGATTGGCCTTGAGGACAAAGCTCGTTGAATTGAAGACTTCTTTACGGGCTTCATTCAACTGTTGGAGCTTGGTCGCAAGTTCTTCTTTTTGTGTAAGAAGTCGTTTTCGGATAATCTCATATGCACCTTGATCAAGGCTATCGTTCTGATTTATTACGTTTTCTTCTGGCATAAAATGGACAGTTCTCTACTGTATTGCTGTGAAAAAATCAATGTAGTGCGTGTGAGAAGTTTTCGCTTATCTCACACGCAGTATGTGTAGGCTTAACATGTGTTAAGACAACTTCTTGTTTGAAATGCCTAAGTTTTTTGCCAACCCAAATAGGGAATTGATAAAGCCTGCATCTTCACCGTTCTCGGCATCTGTAGCTGCCTGCTGCAATTTGATCAACGCAGCAGAAACTGTTAAGTTCTTGATGTCATTGGATGAGATCCCATATTTATCTGCTAATCCACGTACTTTTTCAGCAAGATCACCTTTGCCGTCTGGGCCCAATAGTGAATTCTTGATATCAGTCGCATGTTTCGAATTGTCGATCAGATGGTCAAAACCTTTAGCATTGGATACCTGACGTACAATGTTTTCGAAGAACATGGTTTCACCACCAACGATGTCAATCTTCGCTGTTTTAAGTGCTTCGGACAATACACCAGCCTGTGCTTGTGCAATATCTTTTTGGATATTGATCTGTGCAAGTTCGATGTCACGTTCTTTCTGTAACTGTAATTTGAACTCCTCGTGGTCTTTACCCACACCATCCAGTTTTTTCATGGCCTCGGCTTTCTCTTCGATACCTTTTGCCTCCGCAAGTGCTTTTTCACGAACAACTTCCGCCTGCGCTAAACCTTCTTTGCGCATGGCTTCGGCTTTTTTCTCGATCACATTTGCCTGTACTGTACCTTGCTTTTCTTCGGCTTCGGCTTTTGCAACCATTACTTCGGCTTCTGACAAGCCTAATGCGGCTTCTTCTTTCGCCTGAGCTTCAGCTATGATCTTACGGCTTTCAGCCTCTTTGAGGGATGCTTCTTTTTTCGCTTCGGCGTCTATTAATAATTCCTGTGCACGTTTTTCAGCAATCTTACGTGCTGCTTCAGCGTCGATCACTTTTTTCTCAGCTTCTTGTTCTGCCGCAATTTTCGCTGCTTCAGCAGCTTTTACCGTAGAAATTAATTTTTCTTCGGCTTCTTGTGATGCTGCGATAACGCCCGCTTGTTTCTTCCGTTCTACTTCGCGGAATACTTCAATATCTCGGACTCCCTGTTGTTCTTCAATAACACCCTTCTCCAATTGTACACGTTCCTTAATAACCCCCTGGATGCTTTTCTTTTCGGTCTCAATTGAACGTTCTTTGTCAATCTGAGCCAAGGTAACGATACGCTCACGTTCGGTTTGTTCCAATGCACGATCTTTCTCTACACGTTCTGCTTCGACAGCATCTGTCCGTTGTTTGTTTTTCTCGGCAATAATGATCTGACGTAGTTTATTTTCTTCCTGTACGGCCAGCTGCTCTTCGGTCGAAATGCGGACGCTTTCATATTTCAGGCGTTCTTCCTCACGTACTTTTGCGATCTCCGCCTCTTCCCGTGCCTTGATATTATCAATTTCACGCTTTTGTTTTTCTTCTTTTTCAGCAAGTTGGCGATCCAGTTCTAAGATAGCCTCGCGCGCTTCGACGTTCTGCTTTTTAATCAGTTTCTCTTCATCTCGACGGATGAAGTTGGCATTGATATTTTGTTTTGCAGTCAGCTCGGTAATTTTCTTAATACCTTCACTATCCAGGATATTGCTGGGATTTAAGTGTTCAATATCTGTTTGTTCGAGATAGTCGATCGCACAATCATCAAGGATATAACCGTTCAGGTCTGTGCCAATGATGTCGAGGATTTCATCGCGAAACTCACGACGGGCTTCATACAATTCGATGAAGTCAAATTTCTTCCCTACAGTCTTGAGTGCTTCAGAAAATTTAGATTCGAAGATGCTCTTTAATGTTTCAGGTTCGCTGGCACGATCACAGCCTAGGTTCTGGGCAACGTTGATTACATCGTCCACGTTTTTGTTGACGCGGACAAAAAAGGCCACCTTAATATCAGCACGGATATTGTCTTTACAGATCAGTCCTTCGCCTTGCATCCGGGCAATCTCAATTTTTTTGATGGAGATGTCCATGATCTCCATCTTGTGGAAAACCGGGACGACATACATACCCTTGTTGAAGGCAACTTTCGTGCCGCCGACACCTGTCCTGACAATCGCCTTACCCTGTGGGATTTTTTTATAGAATGCACTCAGTACAACAAAGAATGCAAAGATTAAAAAGACAGTTAAACCGACAATCAGCAATATAATTCCGTTTAAGCCGCTTAAAAATAAAAGAGGTTGATATAGCATATGATTCGTATTTATTTAGATTTTAGTATTTAAATTTTGCTTGCAGAAGCTTATGAATGACACGGCGATTCTGTTTTCCGCATCGATTTTAAATATTGTCTATGGTGATTTCCTTTGTGACATAATAATATTTTTTGTCCCTAGATTCGTCGACAATAATAACGTCATCTCCATAAGCGATTTTCTCCCCATTGTGGCTGACTACATTGAGGCGGATAGGATCCTGTTGAATGATAAATTCTGCGGAGCCTATTTTTTTACCTTCAATGCTTGCGCGCATTTTGCCCATGCGACCAAGGAAATCATGGCTTTCTTCGCCATTGTAACCGATGCTTTTAAATATTTTAGCTAGTGGCTTAGTGAGAAAATGCATTAAAATAAAGGTGATGATGAATACCGGTATTAGGATTAAGACCGACTTTATACCCCATGAAGCAACGTCGATAAAGAGTGAGGAAACGATGGTAATAATCCAGCCTATAAATTTAAACAAGGTCACAATCAGCATGATCGGTACTTTTCCAACATTGATGTAATCCATCGCCTTTGCGAAGAAACCTGGTTCTCCATGGCTATCGGTATTTGTATGATGATGGTTTGCATGATCGGATCCCTCAGGTGCGATATCATGGGTGCCGTCAACATCAGTAACATCGGGGGTAGGGTGAAGGTCTATATCTGCATCTGCATCAAAGAAATTCACTCCGTCACCCATTAGAAAAATAAATAACCAATACACTACAGACAGGCCTGTTAGTACTGTCATAATTCCATTAGATAATGGATTAAATAAGATATTGATTAGTTCTGTCATCGTATTTTTCTTTTAAATTCTTTCTCGTTTGAACGTGTAATGAAACGACCAAGAGTGACCATTGACCTCCAAGTCTTGCATCGCAACTAATTCCCAGCCCTGATTACCTAGATCATTCAGGATCTCGTCGATTTTGTCCGGATCTAATTTGGTTCCCCAGAAACCTTTGGGCTCGATTTTGACTGTTTTATACTCAAATCTCCGCATCGCCATTTAATTTTCGTTTTAACTCTTCCAATTCATTGTTGACGGAGTCAGAACCTCCGAGGTTCTCATTGATCTCATCTATCTTGCTTTTGTTGCTCGTTGCGATTTCACCATATGCTTTGGCCAAGGCTTCATCTTCTTCGACCTTTTCTTTCATGCGCTCCAACATGGAAATTGTACTGTTAGAATCGATATTAGCGAGCTGTTTGTTGACCATTTTGGCTGCATTGGAAACTTTAACACGTGCTTTTAAAGTTGAAAGTTCACTTTCCCACTTCGATATGTTGAATTTTAGAATGTCTACATTTTTGTGTAGCTCGTCGGCTGAACTTTGATGAATCACTGCTTGTTTCTCTAATTCTCCAGCTTCGATTAATAACTGTTTTTTCAAAAGCAATGCTTCTTTTGCCAAGCCTTCTGCCTTTTCTGTTGTCAGCTCTCCCTTTTGTGCTTTTTGAAGTAAAAGAATAGCTTTGTTTTCAAATTCATGGGCTTCTTCTTTTTTCTTTTCACCATTGTTTTGGGTGCGTATGGCCAACGCTTTCACTTTGGCATAGGCTTCCAACGATTGTTCTAGGTCCTCTTTCATCTCACGGATACCTTGTTCCGTCATTTTGATGGGGTCTTCCATTTTATCCACGACCGCGTGAATTTCTGCTTGACCGATTCTGAAAATTCTCTTAAAAATATTCATTATTCTATAATTTTGAAAAACTTATTAACTGATTATAATATTCACTCATTAAAAGACTCAGCGAATTGATGGCAGCATCAAATTCATTCTGGTCGAGATTGTGTATTTGTAATGTATATCGAAATATAACTTTGGTACCGTCTTCTGTCAATGCAAAACCGCCGTGGATAATATCTCTATTTTTTATCAATAATGATTTGAACATATCGATGTTCTCATTGCTTATGGTAAAAAGGTATTGCTCAAAAATAACGATGGGTTGTGCAACGCCTACGATGAGGTTACGAATTCCATCATCTTCATTTTCGATGACAAAAACCCCCTCTTTTTTATCCTTATGAGTAATGGTATAACCAATATTGGCGATATAATTTTCAATTTTTGAGAAGTACATAATCAAGTTTTTTATATATTGCACATATTCTTTGCATAAAGATAATAAAATGCAAAAATATTTTGCAAAAATAATTCAATTTTTTTTAAAATGAGTCACGTAGGAAACAATATTAAGAAATTAAGAAAAGTGAAAGGAATGAGCCAACAGGCTTTCGGGGATGTTTTTAATCTTACTAGAGGGAATATTTCTTCTTACGAAGAAATGCGTGCAGAGCCGAAAATTGAAATTGTTCTAAAAATTGCAAATTATTTTGGCATTCCTGTGCAACACCTCATTGAAAGGAATCTTTCTGTCAATGAAATTCTCAATTTCAATGATTATTTTCAGGCTAATGTACCGGTGATCGGGAATAAGCGGTTTTTGCAAATCCCTTTTTTGGAGAGGGAAGCTGTTCTCGAAGCGAGCGCTCATTTTTCAAAATTCAACGAACTTCCGGTAATTGAATTTCCTGTGCAAAGCCGGAATAGATGTATAGCTATTGAGTTTTCGGATGCTATTCCCGCGCCAAGTGATTTCATAGTGAACTCGCATGTAATTTTGTTTTTCGAAGAGGTCGATATCGAATGTTTGCATACCCTGGACAACGCTTTTGGTTTATACTTCTCCGCTCAGGAATTTTTTATTGGGAAATATAGTTTAGCGGATAAGGAAATTAATCTGGTTCTAAATGCTTGGAAGAAAGTTGATTTTATATTGACTGAGAAAGAATATTTTTGGAAGTTATATGGTAAATATGAGCGTATCTGATGAGGGCAAGTCTTCAGTGGCTAAGGGTGTTTACCCTTTAAAAACAAATGTATCAGCAATGGATATGCAGTTTAAGGTAGGACTAATATCTTGTCCTACCTTTTTCTTTTATTAGAAGGGGAGATCATCTTCACTTTCATCTTCAAGGGTAGGAGGTTCTTGTTTAGCGCTGTTAGGGTCTGATAAAACCATGAAACTATCCACTTTAATTTCAGTGACATATTGTTTTACTCCTTCTGCGTTCTCATAGTTGCGATAGGTGAGCTTACCTTCAACCATCAGCTTCGTTCCGCGTTGACATTTCTTTTCTATGGTCGTATTTTGATTTCCCCATACTACGAGTGTATGCCACTGGACTTCCTCGACCCATTCTCCGGCTTTGTTCTTAAATAGATCATTGGTGGCGAGACGTAATATGGAATAATTTGTACCTGTGGAAGTTGTTTTGATGATCGGGTCATTTCCAAGATGACCTACTAACTGTACTTTGTTACGTAATGTACTCATGTGTCTAATTTTTAAATGTTTTCAATAATTCTTATTTTAGTTGATGTTCATTGGCTTTTGACACCGAATGATCTAGAGCAAAGATGAGAAGGGACATACATCTTATTCGTCTGTTTACCATTTGTATTCGACTGTAGTCGATTGTAACCGTTTGTTGTCGTTTAGTAATTTTCTATGAGTTCTGTTGAGAGAGTTTGCCTTGAATGTGGCAAGGGTATACGTGGCCGTTCTGACAAGCGATTTTGTGATGATGCTTGTCGGAATGCCTATAATAATAAATTAAATAGCGACCAAACCAATTTGGTGCGTAACGTGAATAATATCCTGCGAAAAAATCGCCGTATATTGTTAGATACCTTGAACGGGGAGGGGATGGTCAAAATACAGCGTGAAAAGTTAAAACAATTGGGGTTTGATTTTAAATTCCATACTCATATTTTTTCCAACAACAAAGGTCAAACTTACCAGTTTATTTATGAAACAGGCTATCTGTTGCTTGAGAAAGATTGGGTGTTAATCGTTCAAAAGAAGCCGCTGTGATTTTGACTGCAATAGATTCATTTGTATTGGTTTAGTTTGCAGAACTGAACTTGGCCTTTCTTATTGCGATATAATTAGAAATAGTAAACGTTAGAATCAAGATATAATAGCATACCGGGATGAGTAAAATATAGGCACTATTGAAGATATTGCTTAAAAAAGACGGTAGTGCAATCTTAAAAAAATCTGCAATAATGATATAGCCTATGAAACTTCCTAGAAAAAATAGTCCAACAGCATGTATTACAATTATTCTTTTTAGGTGCTTACTGTATAAAGCGTCTTTGTTTTGTTTCGTATAGCCCATAATTGCTGGGACCAATAACCCTAATAATGGATTGATCAGAAAGGTAAGCGATGCTAAATATAAAGCTTTAATACTTCCTGTTTGATTGTTGTCGATACTGATTTGATTTATATTTGGCATAATGAGTTGTTCTAGAGGTATTTCCAAAATTTGACTAATTTGTTTGAGACTAAATCCACTGATTTCTTCAGTGCCTTTTTCTATGCGTTGCACCGTTCTTAGCGATACCCCTGCTTGATCGGCGAGTTCCTGTTGCGTTAATCCCTTACGTTTTCTTGATAGTTTGATGAATTGATTAGCTGATTGATTTTCCATAGTCCAAATATGAGGAAATAGTCGTTAAATTTTAGCGAAATTGATGCGACAATAATGCGCCAATAGCACCTTGTAGGATTTAAGCGATTAATAATCACAAGTTTTTGGGAATTTGGTAAATATTTTGAATCTTTGTAATTCAATAGATTAATTAATAAAAACGGAAGAATATGTTTGCTATATTAGAAAATCCCGCTTCGTCCACAGAGAAGATTCTCGGGAATATTCTTCGGAATACGGCCCTTTCCTAATCTTCTTTCTTAATACGTTAAATAACCTACGTTGCTATTGGCTAAAACTTGGCGCTCTAAATAGTAGTCCATTTTTCCAATGTGCTTAGCTTATTATGGAATTTTAAAAATCCAGTTACTTTCAAGTGTTATTATGAAAGCTGGATATGAATGTTATGTTTTAGAAAATTTTATGAATTCAGTAAATAAATATGTCCTTCAGGCGCTGGATAACTATCCTATATATTTGGAGGAGACCATGGAGTCCTTATCCTATGCACTGTCTTATGATGAGTCCAATACAATGGCGCTATGTTTGATGGGAAGAGTTCACGCCGAGCAGTTGTTTGATTATGAGCAGGCAAAAAGGTATTTCCAGGAAGCTTTGGTGCATAATGTGCAGGCAGTGGAAGTATATCCTTATTTTATTCAGACATTGATTGATATGGGAGAATATGAAGCTGCAAAAAAGACGATTAAATTTGCTTTGACACTTCCGGCGATGCCCTTGGCAGGGATCTGGATAAAGAAAGCACTTCTATTTGAAAAAATGAGAAAATACAAAAAGGCGTTGAAGGCGTTAAAGATGGCGAAACTTGAAAATGTTGATCTTGATTTTTCATCAAGCTTGAAGTCGATTGAGGATCGGATTAAAGGGAAACAGGAAATTAGTAAAGGAAGTGGGAAAAATAGTAAGAAAGAAAGTAATACTGTTCGTAAATAGGATCACGATCTAGATACAATTTTAGATTAATATGAGTACAATAAAAAAGCCCTAGGTGAAATTTCACCCAGGGCTTTATCAATATAGTTTAAGAATTATTCTGCTCTTAAGATTTTGGCAGCTTCTACCATAGACTCTAAAGCTGCTTTGGTCTCTGGCCAAGCACGGGTCTTCAATCCGCAGTCAGGATTAACCCAAAGTTGTTCTGCCGGAACTACTGCTTTTGCTTTACGCAATAGATCTACCATCTCGTCTTTGCTGGGTACACGTGGAGAGTGAATATCATAAACACCTGGACCAATATCATTTGGATATTTAAAGTCGCCAGCGAAAGCATTCAATAATTTCATTTGAGAACGAGAAGTCTCGATCGTGATAACATCAGCGTCCATTGCAGCGATATCTTCGATTACATTATTGAATTCTGAATAACACATGTGTGTGTGGATTTGTGTATCGTCTTCTACATTTGAAGAAGAAACACGGAAAGCACGTACTGCCCAGTTCAAGTAATCTTTTTGATCAGCTTTACGTAAAGGTAATCCTTCCCGGATAGCTGGTTCATCAATTTGGATGATTTTGATACCTGCTTTTTCCAAAGCTTGTACTTCATCCAAGATGGCCAAAGCAATTTGGTAAGTTGTTGTTGAACGCGGTTGATCGTTACGAACGAAAGACCATTGCAAGATTGTTACAGGACCTGTTAACATACCTTTCACCGGACGGTTTGTCAATGATTGTGCGTAAGATGACCAACGTACAGTCATGTCCTCTGGACGGTAGACATCACCATAGATAATTGGAGGTTTAACACAGCGAGAACCGTAAGACTGAACCCAGCCGTTTTGTGTGAAAGCGTATCCGGCTAATTGTTCACCGAAGTATTCCACCATGTCATTACGCTCGAATTCCCCATGTACCAAAACATCGATGTCCAATTGCTCTTGAAGGCGGATGGTGTTTTCAGTTTCTTCTGCGATTGCTTTATCGTATTCCGCTTGAGTAATAGCACCTTTTTTCAAATCTGCTCTCCATTTACGAACATCTTTTGTTTGTGGAAAAGAACCTATCGTTGTGGTAGGGAATGCCGGCAAGTTAAATTTCGCTTGTTGCGCTGCTTTACGGTCTGCAAATGCTGAAGTACGTTTTGCATCGTCATCAGTGATATTGCTTGTACGTGTTTTAACTTCAGGTTTGTGAATTAATGGAGAAGTGCGACGGCTTTCAGCAGCAGCTTTGTTCGCTTCAAAACGTTTCGCTGTTTTCGCATCAACTTCGCCTTCTGCCAGTACAGCTAAGTCTTTCACTTCAGCTAATTTTTGTTTGGCAAAGGCTAACCAATTTTTTACTTCAGCAGGTAATGATTGTTCATTATGCTCATTATCTAGGTCAAAAGGAACATGCAGTAAAGATGAAGAAGGAGCCACCCAAACGCGGTCTTTTCCTAATGCATCAACTGCTTGCTTGATTTTAACCAATGACTTTTCGTAATCGTTTTTCCAGATGTTACGGCCTTCAACAATACCTAAAGATAATGTCAATGAAGCGGGAACTTTAGCTAAAACGGTATCCAGTTGGTTTTCACCACGGACAAGATCCAAATGTAAAGCATGAATAGGCAAATTAACCGCGATATCTTCGTTATCTTTTAACGCTTCGAAATAAGTGGTAGCGATTAATTTGATGTTTTTTGCTGCAGCAGCTAATTTTTCAAAAGTAGGCTGATATAGCGCTTTTACTTTAGCATCTAAATCCAATGCTAAGAACGGTTCGTCAATCTGAACATATTGCGCACCAGCTTCAGCTAGTTTAGACAATATTTGCTCATATACAGGGACAAGTTTATCCAATAAATCGATCCTGTCGAAGCCAGCTTCTTTTTCTTTACCGATCAATAGGTAAGTGATCGGACCAAGTAAAACTGGTTTAGTATCAATGCCCAATGATTTTGCCTCGTTGTATTCATTTAAGAATTTTTCAGAAGTCAATTTGAATTCTTGATCTTTTGTGAATTCTGGTACCATGTAGTGGTAGTTTGTGTCCAACCACTTGGTCATTTCCATTGCAGTTACGTCAATTCCTTCTTGTTGGAAACCGCGGGCCATTGCAAAATATAAGTCTAAGCTGTAGTTGTTGTCTACTTTATTCAATAAGGAATGGTAACGGGCAGGAATTGCACCAACCGTAAGGGTTAAATCCAATACTTGATCGTAAAAAGAGAAATCATTGGAAGGGATTAAATCTATTCCAGCATCTTTTTGTGTTTTCCAATTGCCTTCACGTATTTTTTTTGCGGTGTCCAATAATTCCTCAACAGAAGATTTTTTAGCCCAATAGGCCTCATTGGCTTTTTTCAATTCGCGGAACGCGCCCACACGAGGGTAACCTAAATTGTTAGTCAATAACATAATGAATGTTTTTAATATTTTTTTTCAACTATATTTCTTGCTAGAGAGAGAAGGACACACTAGAATTTGGTGACTTCGGCTTATCATTCCCATATACTAATGGGTAGAATTTAGCACCTTGTCAAGGGACAGGTTGCTAAGGCTTCATCGGGTCTATTCCCTCTGCCTTTCTCTATAAGCGATGCTAAGGTAGCGCAATTATTTTAAAAATGCAAATTTTTTATGAAAGTGCACCTATTTTTTATATTCTACTAAGAATGAAATTCTTTTTTTCTCTTCTTTTCATCGAATCATTCCTTTATTTCATAATTCAATGCATTACAGACAAAAAAATGGGAATGATCGTATGACTCATTCCCACTGTTTTTAGCTTACCAAAAGTTTGTAACCTTTTCCATGCACATTTACAATCTCAACTTTACTATCCTCTTTCAGGTATTTTCGAAGTTTACTGAGAAAGACATCCATACTTCTACCAGTAAAATAGTTGTCATCATGCCATATTTTTAATAAAGCCTCCTCTCTTGTCAATACATCATTTTTCTTTAGGCAGAGCAGGCGTAAAAGTTCAGCTTCTTTAGTCGATAGTTTCTGCATCTGCCCTTTATAGGAAATCTGCTGACTTGTGTAATCAAAGAAATAATCGCCAATTTCAAATTTGTCTGCAACTACCTCTTCTTCTTTATCCCGAACACTGCGTTTTAGCAGGGCATTGATGCGAAGTAACAATTCCTCAACCCGAAACGGCTTAGTGATATAATCATCCCCTCCAAGTTCAAAAGCTTCAGTTTTATCTTCCATCATACCTTTCGCTGTGGCAAAGATTATTGGAACAGTATTGTTTGTTTTTCTGATTTCACGTCCAACAGAGAAGCCGTCTTTCTTAGGCATCATGACATCGAAGATGCAGAGGTCATAGTTATTTTTCTTGAACTGGGATATTGCTTCATCACCATCTGTACATAGTGTGACGTCAAATTTTCCCTTTAATTCGAGATAGTCTTTTAAAAGATCCCCCAAATTAGGATCGTCTTCTGCTAATAATATCTTTTGCATAATGAATACTTTAATTTTAACGAATTCCCTTGATGCTGATAAATCAGCTTCCTCTACCTTTGAAATTCTTTTACAGAGGAAATATACAAAAAAGGAACCTTTTATTTTTTTGTAGGCAAAATTACTTCAAAGGTCGTGCCCTTATCTTTTTCGCTTTTAACCGTAATTTTTCCGTTCAGTCTCCTCAGAATATCTTGTACATAACTTAGACCAAGACCAAATCCTTTTACATTGTGGACATTGCCTGTCGGTATCCGGTAAAATTGGTCAAAAATCTTTTGCAGGTGATCTCGGCTCATACCGATACCGTTGTCAGCTATAGTGACCACAATACTATCACCGACGTTTTTTGATTGTATACTCACATGTAGATCACCTTTATTGTATTTAATTGCATTATCCAATAGGTTATAAAATACGTTTGAGAAATGCAGTTCGTCGCCAACGACGACATCTTTCGTGGCTGCCAGATCAATACTGAATTTTCCGCCAATATTTTGCATTCTCAGTTGCATACTGTCCGTAACAGCAGAAACAAGATCGTTAATATGAACATCTACCTGATCTAGTTTTAAGGTTTCTTTTTCTAATCGGGCTAAATCAAGTACACGTTCAATGTGATTTCCTAACCTAACGTTCTCGTCGTAGATGATATTGGCTAATTTTTGAACGCGTTTATGATCGGCATTGATATCGGGGTCCTTAAGCGATTCACTAGCAATCATGATAGTCGCAACTGGCGTCTTAAACTCATGTGTCATATTATTGATAAAATCGGTTTTCATCTCCGAAACTTTCTTTTGTCTAAAGATGATAATCAGCGTGTATGCAAAACACCCCACCAATAAAAAAAGTAGCGCAAGCATAGGCAAAAGTAGATAACCCATATTATCTGCGATGATCGCCTTTTTGTTTGGGAAATAAATCGTTAATTTTCCCGGTGCAGCACCAATGTCGCCTTTAAAGAGAGCAGTGGAGTACCGGGTTGTATTTGAAGGATTTTTTAAAGCCGCTTCGTCAAGGATATTATTGAGTAAAATATTGTTTGTGCTCCATATTTCGATATTAAATGGCGCTTTAATGTCGCGTTGAGCCAATTCCTCTTTGATAAGCTCTTGAACGATGATAATATTCAGTCGATCTTTCAATGGGCGTTTAGCTAATTCCATTCCAATAGCGACATCTTCAATATAGTCAGCCTTTTTACCCCCCAACATGGCAACAGAATCATAAACGTTAAACCCCGACCAAGAGTTCTTTTTATTAAGCACATCCAGTCTTTTTTCTAAATCAGCGATCGTTTTTGTAAGTTTTGCATTCTCTCTTGGAGGTAAGGTGGCTACCCTGAATTTGGTTTGCTGATCAACCAGGCCATCGAGCAAAGGAATAACAAAGCGCGTACTATCATCTTTTCCGCTCACCTGATCATCTACCTTCGATGCGTTTAGCATGATGAAGGCTTGTACTAAATTGTCATCGGTAAGCTCATTTGAAACAGAAAATTTGATGTATTTTTGGTACTCCGGTCTCTTGATGTATGTTTCATAAAATGAATTTTTAATTTCGATGACATTCGGATATAACGCACGTAATTGATCTTCTTGCTCTTTGAAGTTGGAGAAAATAGTATGCTGCTTGTTTTTTAACTCTTCAATTCTATATTGGATTTCGAGTTGCTCGGCTAAAAGGCGTTGTTTTGCCTGCTCTTGTTTGGATTTTTCAAGATTTCGTTCCTGTTGAACTTTAGCAAAGTCAACAACTTCCCGCCGTTCCAACTTTCCCGCAACAGCTGTTATCGCAGCATTCACGGATTCATCAAACAATTGGGATTTTTGACGATAAGAATCTCTTAAAAAATAGAATTGCATAGCCAAAACACCGATAAGGGCCAATGACATCAGTCCAATGATTAATACAATGCTATTTTTCTTCATTTGAATAGAGGGTTAAATAAATATAATTTTTACTGTATCACAAAGTTTATAGCGTATCGTTTGTTTCCATTTGCATATTTATCCTGAGGCCTACTTCTGATAGCCCCATGATTGACAGCTCATTTTCTAAATTGTTACAAATATAAAGATGCTAATGTGTTTTGAAGCCGTTTTAACAATGTTTAACAGCGATCTATTTAAAAATAGATGTGGTTGTTTGTAAATTAGTGTGGGTAATAGCTTATATGAAGAATTTTACCGTATTATAGATATATAATCTAATTAAGCTAATGTAAGCTATTTTCATTTCAATTTAAGATAACCAAGAGTCAATAAGCATGGATAAAGCATATGCTGATCCCACATGAGCTTTGGGACTCTTAAAAAAAAGGATATAGAGATGAAAAATTACGTATTATCATTGGTATTGGCTTCTATCGGTCCCGTTGCTTTGGGGCAAGAAGCTAAGGTGAAACCGCAGCTTCCTCTAGTGGAGGAAAAGAAATCGAAAATGCCTATTCTAAAATTAGACTCCTCAGATGAGAAGTATCACATGCCCGTTAAAAAGTTAAGGCGTATGGATAGTCTAGCTCCGATGCCCGGGACGGAAAAGATGCCTAAAGCAGATGGACAAGCTGCTGATCTTCCGCTCAAACGAATAAGCGATTCACTGAAGATGGAGGGCTTTAAATTAAAGATAGATTCCTTATATAAAAACAGACAAAAAAAATAGCGTTCCAAATAGAACGCTATTTTTTTTGTCCATATGTTTACCTTCTACAACTGGGAAACACGGATTGTATTTGTTTTACCTTTTTCGATCAACGGAGTTGAAGCGGTATTAATAATGATCGCTCCGGGCTGAACGTAGTTGTTTTTTACAATAAATTTGTTAACATCATGGATAGATCCGTCGGTGCTTTCGAACTTGTCATAAATAAAAGTTTTTACGCCCCAAAGTAAGCTGAGCTGTTTTAGCAATTTTTGTGTTCCTGTAAAAACTAAAATATCAACATTTGGTCTATAACTGGTAATTTCAAATGCTGTTGCTCCTGAAGATGTCAATACAGCAATTGCAGAAGCATTTGTTTTTTGAGCAAGATAGACTGAGGAAGCACAGATAGCATCAGGAATAAGTGTACCATCGTGGATTTCACTAACTTTCTCATTATAATAAGGATAAGAAGTTTGTTCCACGTGAATAATGATTTTGCTCATTGTTTCGATCACAATTTCAGGGAATTCACCTACAGAAGTTTCTCCACTTAACATAACGGCGTCAGCCCCATCTAATACAGAGTTGGCTACGTCATTTACTTCTGCACGTGTAGGACGAGGTGTAGTGATCATGCTTTCTAACATTTGCGTTGCAATGATCACTGGTTTAGAAAGATCTCTACATTTTTGTACAATGATCTTTTGAAGTCCTGGTACTTCTTCCATGGGAAGTTCGACACCTAGATCTCCGCGAGCAACCATAACAGCATCTGTTGCTTCGATAATTGCATCAATATTTTCGATCGCTTCAGGCTTTTCAATTTTTGCGATTATGCGCGCATGACTTCCTTTTGCTGCGATGATTTTTTTACATTGGGCAATATCTTCTGCTGAGCGTACAAATGACATGGCTATCCAGTCTGCACCATGGTCCAAAGCAAAGTTCAGGTTATCTAAATCTTCTTCTGTCAATGAAGGAATAGATACTTTGGTATTTGGTAAATTAACACCTTTACGCGAAGTAAGGACACCACCGTGTACGACTTCACAAGTAACTGTATCTTTATGATTGGTCTCTAAAACACGAAGTTGAAGTTTTCCGTCGTCAAGTAAAATGATTTCGTTGGCTTCAACATCGTTTGGAAAGTTTTCGTATGTAATGTAAATTCTGTTTTCGTCTCCGATAAGTTCGTGTGTGGTGATTTCAACTTTTGAACCGTTAACCAGAACAGCTCCACCTTCTTTCATTTTTCCGATCCGAATTTTCGGACCTTGTAAATCGGCTAAGATGGCAACATTGAATCCTGTTTCATTATTTATTGCATTTATAGTTTCGATTACCTTAAGGTGATCTGCCTGGCTGCCATGAGAGAAATTCAACCGACACACATCAACCCCTTTAGCAATCATGTTGGTCAAAACTTGTTTGTCTGCCGAGGCAGGGCCTAATGTTGCGACAATTTTAGTCCTTTTTTGAACTTTTTCCATCTGTTATTTTGTATTTTAAATGTTCTTCATTAATCACAACAGATAGCGAGCTATGTTGTTGTGTTTTGTCAAAACTAAATCGAATTAATTTAGATCTAAACGGAAGTGTATTTGCTACACTAACCTACAGTTTGCTAAAATATGAGATTTTCTTTAGATTTCAATATTTTTGGTGATATTTCTTTTGCGATGACGACTTCGGGTAATTTGCTGATCCTTTTGATCATATGCGCTACATCTTCTTCGCAGATGAAGTTTTTGATAATGATAAAAAAATCAAAGTGCGGGTTTTCAGGAATTAAATAAGTTCCTTCGATGCTCTTATTGTTGATTAGGAAATATTCTGTGTCAGCGTCGGGTATAAGATAATGAAAAGCAGTGAAGTGGTAGTTGATTTTTTTCTTTGGGTCAAAGACAATATGATATTCTAGCTCCTCTTCGGATTTATTTTTTTGTCGTCCGTCATGATCATATTTGCTCTCCTTGCCTCTGGAAAAATTCAGGTTAGTCTCCTTGTTGATGAAGTGACAGAGTCGGTAATCTTTCAACGGGCAGGTGATGGCGAGTAGGGTGAAATCCAACTCTTCTTCCATGTCCATGTCTAATCTTGTTACTAACTTATTGACCACTTTAATGCTTAAATTTATCTCCCTTTTATAACGAAGGTACTAATAATTTTAAGGTTGGAATATACTTTTTGTGTAAAATTTGAGTTAATTAGCTGAGTGTTTGGAATACAAAATATTTTTTGTTATACTTGAACTAAGTTAATATAGAGTGGGTTAGCTAGTATAATACGCGAATTAGTTCGGTCGCCTAACATGGTGACTTTCATCTAAATATCAATTTAGGTTTGAATTTTGATGAAATTTATTTTTCTTTGCACAGATTTATTAAACAATTAAACTATAAAATCATGTCAGATATCGCTTCAAGAGTAAAAGCAATTATCGTTGAAAAATTAGGTGTTGACGAAAACGAAGTAACACCAGAAGCTTCATTCACTAATGATTTAGGTGCTGATTCACTTGACACTGTTGAGTTGATCATGGAGTTTGAAAAAGAATTCAACGTTGCTATTCCTGATGATCAAGCAGAGACTATTGGTACTGTTGGTCAAGCAATCGCTTATTTAGAAAAAAACGTTAACTAACTAATTTAATTAGGCTAATCGTAATAAATGGAGCTTAAAAGAGTAGTAGTAACAGGATTAGGCGCCCTTACACCAATTGGTAATACCGTCTCAGCTTACTGGGAGGCTTTAATAAATGGTGTAAGCGGGGCTGCTCCTATTACGCATTTTGATGCGTCAAAATTCAAAACTCAGTTTGCGTGTGAGGTAAAGGGGTTTGATCCACATGATTTTATGGATCGTAAGGAAGCTCGTAAAGTCGATCCTTTTGTACAGTATGCAATTGCGTCAACGGATGAGGCAATTAAAGATGCTGGCTTAGATTTTGAAAAATTAGATACAAACCGTATCGGAGTAATTTGGGGTTCAGGAATTGGGGGCTTAACAACCTTTACTGAAGAAGTTGCAAATTTTGCAAAAGGAGATGGAACCCCGCGTTTCAATCCTTTCTTCATTCCTAAGATGCTCGTTGATATTGCTCCAGGACATATTTCTATGCGTCATGGTCTTCGTGGACCTAACTTTTCTGCAGTGTCGGCTTGTGCGTCAGCTACCAATGCAATGATAGATGCTTTCAACTATATTCGTATGGGGAAAGCTGATGTGATTGTTACGGGTGGATCCGAGGCAACAGTTAATGAAGCTGGAATTGGTGGATTTAATGCAATGCACGCTTTGTCAACTCGGAATGACGATCCAAAAACAGCCTCACGCCCTTTTGATAAGGATAGAGATGGTTTTGTTTCTGGTGAAGGTTCAGGTGCTTTGATTTTAGAAAGTTTAGAGCACGCTTTGGCACGTGGAGCAAAAATCTATGCAGAGATTGCTGGTGGTGGAATGAGTGCTGATGCACATCATATCACGGCCTCGCATCCTGAAGGTTTGGGTGCTAAACTAGCCATGACAATGGCAGTCAACGATGCAGAGATGGATTTTTCAGATATTGATTATATCAATGTTCACGGAACATCTACTCCTGTTGGTGATATTAGTGAAACTAAGGCTATTGTCGATTTGTTCGGTGAACACGCATATAAACTGAATATCAGTTCAACTAAATCAATGACTGGGCACCTTTTGGGAGCTGCAGGAGCGATAGAAACTATTGCTTCTATTCTTGCTGTCCAAAATGATATTGTCCCACCGACAATCAATCACTTTACGGATGATCCAGAAATTGATAATAAATTGAACTTTACATTCAATAAAGCGCAAAAACGAACTGTTAACGCAGCATTGAGTAACACATTTGGTTTCGGAGGGCATAATGCTACCGTTATTGTGAAAAAATATAAAGCTTAATGTTTGATCCTTCAAACATGGTTTGATAATATGAGCTAGCGACAGGTTCTTTAATTAGGACTTGTCGCCTTATTTTTAGAAGAGATGCCTTTTGCTAGGATATATAAATTATATATTTCGCCGGAGCGGGAATACGTTAGAAAACTAAAAAACCTGCTTGGATTTGTGCCCGGAAATGTACACTTGTACAAAATGGCTTTCAGACATAAGTCTGTGGCTATTACAATTAAAGAGGGCGCAAAGAATAGCAACGAACGTTTGGAATTCTTAGGTGATGCTGTTTTGGGTTCGGTTGTCGCCGAATTGTTATTTAAGAAATATCCTTATAAAGATGAAGGTTTCTTGACCGAAATGCGCTCGAAGATTGTCAGTAGAGCAAATCTGAATCAGCTGTCCCGAAAATTAGGATTTAATGAACTGATTCAGTTCGATGCACGAATGATCAGTTTTCCGAATAAACAAGGGTCGTTACTAGGCGATGCTTTCGAAGCATTAATAGGAGCCGTATATCTCGATAAAGGCTATGTTTTTACAAAAAGCTTCCTGCTAAATAGAATCATTAAGCAGCATGTTGATATTCTTCTATTGGAACAGACTGAAACAAACTTTAAAAGTAGGTTGATTGAATGGTGTCAGCATACGGGCAAAGAGATCGTATTTCAGCAAACAGACAATCCGCAGGGTGAATCTTCTAAAATGTTTAGTATTGAAGCCGTCGTTGATGGTGTGGTATGCGGACTAGGTCGCGATTTCAATAAAAAATCTGCAGAGAAATCAGCTGCGGAGAAAGCCTGTGAATTCCTTAAAATTCTAGAAGTAGAATAAAGGATTTTATTAACTTTGCCAAATATGGCAGTAGTAAAACCTTCTTTGGCAAAAGGAACGCGTGATTTTTCGCCTTCCGAAATGATCAAACGCAACTATATTTTCGATACACTGAAAACGGTATTCAGAAAATATGGCTATAGTGAAATACAGACCCCTTCATTTGAAAATTTAACAACACTTACCGGTAAATATGGCGATGAGGGTGATAAGCTGATCTTTAAGATTCTTAATTCGGGTGATTACATGGCAAAAGCGCCAGACAGCCTGCTTCAAGATAAAAATTCCAATAAACTCATTCCACATATTTCAGAGAAAGCGCTAAGATATGACCTTACTGTGCCTTTTGCACGTTACGTCGTAATGCACCAGAATGATATTGCTTTACCATTTAAGCGTTTTCAAGTACAACCCGTATGGCGTGCTGATCGTCCACAGCGCGGAAGATATCGTGAGTTTTATCAATGTGATGTGGATGTGGTTGGATCTGAAAGTTTACTGAATGAAGCAGAGTTCATTCTGATTTATCAAGAGGCCTTCGAGCGTTTTGGACTGAAAGACTTTACTATTAAAATCAACAACCGGAAAATTCTATCAGGTATTGCCGAAATTATCGGAAAGCCGGAGTTGATTGTCGATATGACTGTAGCGATCGACAAATTGGATAAAATCGGCTTGGATGGAGTCAACAAAGAATTGCTTGAGAGAGGCTTTACAGAGGCGGATCTTGCTATTTTAAAACCTATCATTTTATTGGAAGGCTCGAATGAAGAGAAACTGTCTTCCTTAAAAGCGATTTTAGCAACTTCTGCTGTCGGTTTAATCGGTATTGCGGAAATTGAAGAAGTATTTGATTATGTCGGCAAATTAGGTGCTGAAGAAAAGTTGCTTAATCAAATCATAGATCTGGACATTACATTGGCTCGTGGTCTAAATTATTACACGGGTTGTATTTTTGAGGTCAAGACCAATGAGGTTGCTATGGGAAGCATCGGTGGCGGCGGTCGTTATGATGATCTCACAGGGATGTTTGGACTGAAGGGGTTGACCGGAGTCGGGGTTTCTTTTGGTGCTGACCGAATTTATGATGTACTCGAAGAATTGAATCTTTTTCCAACCGGTAAAGCAGAAACCACAAAACTTCTTATTATTAATTTTGATAAGCAACTCGAAGTGTATACACTTCGCTTACTGAACAAACTTCGTCAAGAAAATATTGCTTCGGAACTTTATGCTACTCCTGTAAAATTGAAAAAGCAAATGGGGTATGCGGATGGTAAAGGAATTCCCTATGTGTTATTGGTAGGGGAAGAAGAGGCTGCTTCGGGGCAATTGTCTTTAAAAGACATGGAAAGTGGTGAGCAAATAAAGCTTACTGAAAGTGAGCTGATCCAAAAACTTCGATAACGAGCAGTTTGTGTAAAATAGATTAAGCCAAATGATTATTAAGTCGTTTGGCTTTTTTATTTTCATAAGTTTTTGATTTATTTGGTTGTGCCGTTCATTTATTTGTAATCAAATGCTTTATACTTTAAATCAAATGTCTTAGAAGTGTCTTAAAGTAGAAATAAAATTGATTTTTGGACAAGGAAATTCGTCCAAAATTATTAGATTTGTAGTCTAGAATAGTAAGAAAATCAAAACTTTGAAATGAGTTCAACACCTATAACAAAAGAGACATATTTGGAGTGGTATAAGTCGATGTTACTTATGCGTAAGTTTGAAGAAAAA
>NZ_DCRG01000013.1:0-78825 GCF_002325125.1 Sphingobacterium sp. UBA1498 | reverse complement strand
AAATCACCTCTTCAATTCGTTAATGAAATCGTTGGTGGTAAAATTCCTAAAGAATTTATCCCTTCAGTTCAAAAAGGATTTGAAACTTCAATGAAAAATGGTGTGTTAGCAGGATTCCCATTGTCAGGAATGAAAGTTCGTTTGATTGATGGTTCATTCCACGCTGTCGATTCAGATTCATTGTCTTTCGAATTAGCTGCTCGTCAAGCATACCGTGAAGGATTGCCTAAATGTTCTCCAGTGTTAATGGAACCAATCATGAAGATTGAGGTTTTAACACCTGAAGAAAACATGGGTGATGTAATGGGTGACTTAAACCGTCGTCGTGGTCAAATGCAAGGTTTGGATTCACGTAATGGTGTACAAGTAATCAAAGCATTGGTTCCACTTTCTGAGATGTTCGGTTACGTAACACAATTACGTACAATCACTTCAGGTCGTGCAACATCGACAATGGAATTTGATCACTTTGAAGAAGCTCCTCGTAACGTTGCTGAAGAGGTGATTGCAAAATCAAAAGGTAAAATCAAAGGTTCTGTAGAATAATATAGAACATAGATAGAGGAACAAAGATGAAGTACTGTTGTAATTTGTCTTTGTTCTTTAATGAAATATTAAATAAACACCGATTGCTAGTTGTGAATAGCTCTAATTAGCAGTCATTTTAAATAAATAAAAATGAGCCAAAGAATCAGAATTAAATTGAAATCTTACGATTACAATTTGGTTGACAAATCAGCTGAAAAAATCGTAAAAACAGTAAAACCTACAGGTGCAGTTGTTAGTGGTCCTATTCCATTGCCTACTGAGAAAAAAATCTATACGGTATTACGTTCACCACACGTTAACAAAAAAGCACGTGAGCAATTCCAATTGTGTGCTTACAAAAGATTGTTGGATATCTATTCATCAAACGCTAAAACTGTTGACGCATTGATGAAACTTGAATTGCCTTCAGGTGTTGAAGTAGAAATCAAAGTGTGATAGATTTCAATCACTGAAAAAAGAAAGGGCCTTTCGTAAGAAAAGCCCTTTTTTGTTGTTTATGCCTTTTTGATTAGAATTGGTATCCTACACCTACTGAGAATACGCGGTTTTTAATCGATGCACCATCGAAAGATTCTTTGGCCATATTGGTAAGTCCTAATCCGTAACCAGCATTGATCAAGAAACCATTTGTTAGTTTGTAACCACCCAATAAATTTAAACCAGCATCGAAATGTTGTACTCC
Organism: Sphingobacterium sp. UBA1498; assembly: GCF_002325125.1. Classification (NCBI taxonomy): domain Bacteria; kingdom Pseudomonadati; phylum Bacteroidota; class Sphingobacteriia; order Sphingobacteriales; family Sphingobacteriaceae; genus Sphingobacterium; species Sphingobacterium sp. UBA1498. Next base: position 77,594 of record NZ_DCRG01000013.1, on the reverse strand, counting down.
ATTCTCATCACCACTATTCGCAAAATGCATTTATTGCCAATCTATTTATCAATACGAGGGTTAACCAATATTTCATCACATACTATCCGGAAATTAGCTTCTCGTTCTGCGACAACCTTCACGTATCTACCTCTTGTTTTTAATTTAGCGGTCGAAGCGATGTCGATCCAACAATCATGTTTATCATTTTTTGACGGAGATAGGTTTATAGTTTGCAGGTGATTAAATTGTTTTCCATCCTTAGAAACATAAAAATGTACTGCTGCAGGCAATAAGATACCCGCAGGACGATAGTGCAGAAACCGTGCTGCTAGTAAATGTATAGGCAGTTGTTTTTTAAGATCAAGTATAACACCCATATTCTGATTTCCAAAATCCACCCAATTTAAGTCATCGGTGTGCTCCTCGCCCAACTTACCATCTGTTAATTTATCATAAACAACGGATTTTGCAAAATTACCTTCGACCTTTATATCTGCACCTATTGCATAGTGCATTACGTCGCCTTTAAATGTTGCCTCCAGCAAAGGCCAACGTCCTTTGCGCTGCTTCCAATCTGTAAAATCGATGAACGACTGTGCCGACTCGATGGGCTGACCAATTGGCATAATCGAGTTTGCATCATCGATAATACCATAAACTGAAAAACTGATCACGTTTTTTGCTCCCGCCAGTGAAGCGGCAACAAGCTGCGACAGGTAGCGTGGAAAAGCAGCTGGAATCAACGCAGATTCTCGAGAGTTGTCCTCCTTCTGCCAGGTAAACGATTCGATATTGGACCAAAATTCTATCCCTGTGTCTTCATGTATCTTGCCCAGTTTTTTAAAGTTTTCCCTAACACGTGGCAAAGGCATCGGTTCGCGCACGCAGCCAACTTCATCCTGATAGGCGATGATATCGACGTTTAGCTTCTTGATCTGTTGGGCAAACTTTGGATCTTCCAACGCGGCGTAACAAACACCATAAGGTGATATCATCACTTTCTTACCCGGAGTTAAAATTTTGGCTATCCCTGTAAGTGTATTTGCAGCATGGACCGCTTCATCAGAAAGAATAGGTTCCATGCTATCCTCCACAGGAAGATACCAGCCGTAGAATGATTTGTTTCTCGCGAATAGAGCGGCGGTTTCTTGCATAATACGTTGTTGCAATGCTTTAATCTTCGGATCACGTATGTTATCGTCCTGATTTTCAGCCCAACCACAACTCATAAACACATGCATGCCATATTGATCTGCAGCCTCCATGATGGCCTCAACAGGACTTTGTTGCCCCGCTGGATACGCTGCCGGCATAAAAGAGGAAGGGTAGAATGCTTTGCCGTCGTTGGCCACCGCCATGAGAACGAGATACCTGAGGCCCATCTGCGCGTATTCCTCAATTTTTGTTTTCCAGAATGCTGGCGCAAGACAATCGACATGCGCCGGATTCATGTATTTATTGCGTACATCTTGGTAGGGTAAATTAAGCCATGTACCTTTTAATGCTTTTAAGTCCTGTGCCTGGAGCTTTACAGCAACCGCGGCAGTCAACAAACTAACGACAAACAAAAAGCATCCTATTTTAACGAATAATCTTTTCATGATATTTAGGCAAAATTTTAGTATAAAAATATAATTAATTGATATAGAACCAGCCCAGCCCTTTTTCTGTATAAACCATTTTCCAGTGCGCATCTACCTCTTTTATCAGTGCTAATGGTACGATGGCATCGCTAATCACAGCTGATTGCAGCGAAGGATCCCTATAGAGTTTTCTTGGCACCGGATTGTCGATATTATTTTTTGGCCAGATACCTTCTTTTTTTGAAAAGGCGTATTCGTAAGCTACATTGCTATAGTACCCCGATTGCAGCGCTAGATCAAAAAACGGCAACCACCAAATTGGGTATCGCTTTTCTACAGACGCATTACTGTAGCCCAAGGAGACGATATCTGCCTGGATACTCAATGCAACCTTTGGGTTGGCTGCCTGTATGGCCTTAGCAAAAGTGGCATAATCCTGTAGATAGTTGTAAGGAAGTTTAGGATCCAGCCAATCCTGGGCTGCGGTTTGCAAAACCATGACATCCGGCTGTACTTCTTTGGCAAGTGCAGGCATATCTAAGCCAAAGTGTTCGCGAATTTCAGCAATGGTGCCTTGTCTAATGCCCATCCCCCATATCGCATAAAGGACATCGGCATTAACCTCTTTAATGGCCTTCTTTATCTGCTTGTTAAAAGACAAAATTGCGTCTGCTCTAAAATCCATCCACTTGCTATAAACAGCCGGATTCTTTACGATATAATCAAAAGAAACAGTGGCCAATCCAGATCCTATATATTTCTCGGTAAACTTTTTTCGCGCAAACGCGCTCACATCACCATAAAAACCATTTCCATTCAATGTTTTCCATTCGGGAAAGTAACTTTCCGCAAATTCGACGCCATCCACCTCGTAATTTTGCAAGATGCGCTTCACGCGATTTATTTGCCAATCGACAAACTCAGGTCTGTGGAAAGAAAAAAACTTGATACCAGGATTTGGATAAGGTATAAGGAACTCCATTTGCCAGTCGCTCGGCAGGTCAGAATTGCCATAGATACAGTTCCCGAGCAGCATAAACCAAACAGCAATTTTTTCTGCTTTAAGAGCCTGCAAATACGCAGGCTTCAACAATTGGTCATTCCTACTGCCATCCCAGTTACCAACTATAAAAAAATGTACCGATCGTACATTGGCCATACGAAGATCAGCAACCAGCGTCTCTGGGGAGATCTGTTGTTGGTAAAGCATCTCCGGATCAATCTGTATGGAGTTGCCTTTTATCTTTTTTAGTGCAGGTGTTTCAATAAATAATCCCTTTTCGGAACCATTCGGCGGTTCGGGCGTAGGAATTATTGGTGGGTCTGGTGCTGTTGCACCGCAACTGGGAAGGACACCAACGATCAGCACTAGATATAATAATCTATGCCAATAGGATGTAAATTTGTAAATTTTCATCATAACGTTATTTTATAACTCGGTCTTCCAGTGACCAATCCATTACCGTAGCCACATAGGGCACCAAAAAAGTAGCCATCTTCCGCTGCCCACGTACGCCAGGGTGCCAAGCAGCTCCCATATCCGAATCATTGTTCATAACGTTTTTTAAGGAAGCTGTATGGTGCAGATTGGTGTCTCCAGCGCGTTCTACAATTTCGGCAATGTAGCGTTCAACCGGATCAGCTAAACGAGATACGACACATAAAATTTTCACCTCGGGACCATATACACTCCGCAATTGTCTAATAATGCGGAGATACGCTTTTTCAAATGTTGTTTGCGAAGGAATTGGTTGCGTAGAAAAATCGTTCGATCCCAGATTGATAATAACTAAATCAGGTTTGTACTGATCAAATTTATAGCGTGTGGATGAATCGCTATTCAAGGTATTCAACATGGCATCCTTCATGGTGTATCGAGAACTCGTTAACGTATCGCCATAGTTTCTAGCTGCACCACGTCCTGAATGTGCAATCAGGGCATAGTCTGTTTGAAAGTACCGCGCCAGTATGCAAGCGTAGGTCTTGTCCGCATTTTCAGTTTCCACACTAAAGTCCTGCTCTCTGTTCGTTCCATCTGCGCCATATCCTACCGTAAAAGAGTCGCCGATGAATTCTATAAATCGAGCTGGTCGAGACACAACACCATCGAGTAAAGACTTATTGCCGAGCATAAAACCTTTTATCGTCGTGCAACCGAACTCGCCTTCCGAGCGTTTTTGTACACGTACGTGATATGCCTTGTTGCCTTTCAGGTTTGAAACGATCGTAATCACTGTATCCCTGCTATTGATCAGAAAAGTCTTCTCTAGTCTACCATCAACGAAAACATTGTAATAACTTTCCCCTGTATCCGAAGCGCGCATGGCGACAGATTGTCCGGTCAACTTAAACTCAAAATAAGTTCCAACCCAATCAAAAGTCACGTCGTTAGATGCATTGGTAATCGTCCGTCCGACATATGTGACTTGTGGTGTATTTGCTGGGAGCTGTCGCACCGCTCTGTCTTGTGAAAAGCATTTGCAAACACAGCCCAAAACAAAGATTAAAATCGCTGCTATTTTTTCCATCGTATAAAAAAAGAGGTAACACGTTATCTTTAAGGATAACGTGTTGAATTTTGTTGCTTTATCTAATTTACCTGTTATAACTCATGTCGTAGGCCATCACGCCGGCGTACGCTTTATCATTTGTTGCCATGGTAGCGAAGATTGAAATCTTTTTACCCACCACACGTACATCGATATCGCCGTAGCGATTGTAGTTTGTACCACCATAGGCGTCCGATTCGAATAACATAAAATCACGGTAAGATGGAGAATCTGCTAGCAGCAGCATTTTGTTTGGGTCTGTAATATCATAGACCTTAATGTGGGTTGCATCCCAAGCGAAAAAGCCCTGTGTAAGGATAGCCATAAACTGATTTCCATCGACATTAAACACTTCGAAGTCTAAGATTTTATAATAATGGTTTGATGAGGCCATTTGAACGACATCCATTGTCGGTGTAAATTTAACAAAGCGGCTTCCTTTTTCCCGGTTGGCATCTGAAGCCACGTAGTTACAGTATGTCAGGTAGTGATCAGAATTGTCGTCCAAAGATTTACGCTGTACGGTTGCAAATGTCCATGGAGCAGCCGCTGCATAGCGAATAACCGTTGGGTTTGAATTCACGACCACACCGTCGTTAAACTCCCAATAGTAAATCTGATTATTGACCGCCGGTGCTGTTGCATAAACATACGATTTCCCTTGCTTTAAATTACCGATGATAGAGATTTTACGTCCTAGCTCGGCTGGAGCTCCATCTGCAGCAGTATAGTTCAAGATAAGCTTCGGCTTACTATCCACATCCTCGTAGTAATATAACATCAATCCTGCCGAATAGATATTGTATCGGTTGACCACAAAGTGATCCGCGTCATCTGCGCTCACCTGCATACAGAATGTTGTTGGCGCAGGGATAGTCTTCACATAGGCTCCGTCGCTAGCGTTGTACACCCGCACACCTACTGTTTCTCCCAAATTGCCACCCGAAAAATCGGCAACCAATAGTTGATCTTTTACCACTGTCATTCCAGAGATATTGGTGCGAAGTATCCCCATTTTGTCAGCAGTATAGAACCAGCGTTTCTTGAATGTTGTGCGTGGAAGGGTTGGCACAGCCTTGATAATATGGCGCTTGCTATTTCCGTCACCATCAATCACCCGTACCGCTAGCGGATGGGTAAAGTCCATCACACCTGTCAGCGCCGGCTCCATGCGGGCATTATTTTCCAAGCTAGCTGTAGCTTTTAACTTGGAAATGTCAATAGGTTCTTCCTCTGTTGTTGGTACTTCGACATAGATGGTATCTCCATCCGCATAAGGTCCAGTATTTTTAGCCATGTACTCTGTAGTCTGTCCTGGAATAGCCAACATGAAATTTAACAATCCACGATTAAATTCCGCATCTTTATGCAATTCCACTTTTTGGCAGGATAGCAAACTGAGGATAAACAACAGCGGCAGTGTATATTTTAGATAATTTTTCATCGGTCTATATCTTGGTTTATTTCCACTCATTAAATTGTTCAATATTTGGATTCCGTTGCAGTTCTGCTATAGGAATAGGGAAGCGATTGTATTTTTCCGGATAAACACGGCTACGTCCATTATCAACATCCACCAATTCATAAGTTAAGTTTCCGCTGGTCCCCTTGGTGATTTTAACACCTGTAGCATGTGTACCATTCAATACGCTCGTTGCGAGTCCCCATCGGCGAAGATCCCAAAAACGGTGCCCTTCAAATGCGAGCTCCACCATCCGCTCCCGACGAATTAAGCTCAACAACTGGCCGGTATTTGTCGCGGTTAGATCCCTTGTAAAGCCAGCGCGACGACGCACTTTGTTCAAGGCTTCCAGTCCTGCCGACAATTGCCCTTGCTCGGCCATCGCCTCGGCTTGGATTAACAAAACTTCTGCGTACCGCATGAAATAGAACGTTAGTTCGCCCCTTCCAAGATCCGTCAGTTTTTCATCAAACAATTTACGCATGTAATAACCTGTTGAGGTCGTTCCGCCCCCAACGGCGTACCCTTCTTTCGATCCCACTACAGTTTCCAAAGTACGCCCTTTCCAAGTAGCTCCATTGTAGAGTATTGACGCATAAAAACGAGGTTCTCTCCCTTGGTACGGATTAGCTGCATGTACAGGGTTGTTCCAACTAAAATCTGTCCCGTCTGCCATCTGGTATTCCTTTACCAAATTTTCTGTGGGGCTAATCTGGGCATATCCACCATCCAATGGTGGACCAAAGAAATAGTCAAAAGAATAAGTAAAGTTAGGTGCCAAGAAACCGAACTCCAAAATGCTCTCTTTATTTTCAGCGCCCTCGCTCCGGCGTTGGTTAAATAAAGCTCTGTAATCAGGATAAAGATCATACAGGTTAAGTGCCTGCAAGGACGCTACCGCATCAGAACTGGCCTTCCATCGTTTTGCATAGAGCATGGCACGTGCCTTAAGACCTAATGCTGCCCCCTTGGTTATCTTGCCCCTTTTTGCAGCTGGAACAGTCGCGGGCAGCTGCGCAGCCGCTTTATCCAGATCCGCAGCAATAAAATTCCACACCTCATCTGGCTTGCTGAGTGGGCGTCCGACCCCATCATTCAGGCCATCATACAAAATTACGCTAGCCCCGTATCGCTTTGCCAATTCAAAATACACGTAAGCCCTAAAAAACAAAACCTCTCCCTCTGCACGTTGATAAAATTCTGTCGGCAGCCCGACACCCTTTGTTTGCAGCCCGTCCAAAAACTCATTACAATGTCGGATCCAGGTGTATCCCCAAGACCAGTTATCGAGCGGATTGGCTCCCGGTGTGATCGTAGATGAACCTAAGATCAACAGGTTGACCTCGTCATTCGGCGTATTCTTCTTTAGCAAGTCGGCATACGCATCCTGATTGACATGTGCAGAATAATAGGATTGTCCTATCAATGGATAGAACTTATTTAGAGAAAGCTCCACATTGGCTTCCCCACTCCAGGCCACCCGTTCATCATATACATCGGTAAGTTCCGGTTCTATCGAACAGCTTTGAAAACTAAGCATTACGGTCAAAGCCAGTATACTATATTTATATATCAATTTCATGGTTTTACTAGTTAAAAGGTAAGAGATAAGCCAAATTCATAGACGCGCTGTTGCGGATAATAACCTTGATTCACACTCGGCATTTCGGGATCCAGATAGGGCAAACTGCTCCATGTAACCAGGTTGCTACCCGAAACAAAACAGCGTACTTGTTGAATTTTGGCTTTATTCAACCAAGATGCCGGCAACGTGTAACCGATCTGCGCGGTTTTCAGACGTAGATAAGCGCCGTCTTTTATCCAGAAAGATGAGAACTTGCCGCCGCTCTGTGCCGACTGCGTACTTAAACGAGGGTATTTCGCATTTGTGTTCTCCGGTGTCCAGGCATTCTCCACTAAATATTTTGGTGAATTTCCATCCTGATAAAAAGGCATCGTATAGAAGGTATTATCATAAATTCCTGAATTGGTATAAAGACCTGACAAAGCGACATCCGAACGTGCTGCTCCCTGAAAGAAAGCACTGAAATCAAAACCTTTATAAGAGCCTCCCAAATTTAGTCCAAACATCATTTCTGGCAAGTCACTTTTTCCAATCACAGTCCAATCCTGATCGAACGTAATACGTCCGTCGCCATTCAGATCTTTCAATTTAATCTCTCCTTTCCGCGTAGGACCAAAAAGTGCACTGCTCATAATTTCCTCTTCACTTTGAAAAAATCCGTCTGCTACGAAACCATATTTCAGACCGATAGGTCTTCCGGTACGACGAAGATAATCGGGTACATTGGCATTTTCAGTTGTTTCGATTACTTTACTACGTGCAAAGCTTACATTTCCACGTACCTTGTAATTAAAATCACCGATAGTGTTCCGATGCGACAAAACAAGCTCAAAGCCCCTGCTATCGACTATCCCCGAGTTGATATAGTTGGGAAAATATCCGCCAAATGATGGTGGATTTAGATTTGACTGACCCTGCAAGATGTCTTTGGTGACCCTATAAAATACATCGGCTTCCACGCCAAGAAGGCCTTTCCATAAGGTAGCTTCCAGACCACCATTATAAGTGGTGCTTGTTTCCCATTTTATATCAAAATTAGGTACCGTGGTGACATTAAGCGGTTTTCCTAACGTATTCCCGATGAGGACCACGGGATCAGCCCCGAGACTCATCGTCCGTAAGAACTGATAGTCTCCGATCCTGTCGTTTCCAAGTTTGCCAATCGATCCACGGATTTTCAAATCATCTACCACGTCAAGCGCTTCTTTGAAAAAGGGCTCCTTAGAGATTCTCCAACCGGCAGATACGGCTGGAAAGATGTCCCAGCGTGTATGAGCGGGAAGCATCGGCGAGCCATCATAACGCCCTAACACTTCCAACAAGTATTTATCAGCGTAGTCGTAGTTTAAACGGAAAGAATAACCGGCTCTACTGAACATCCCATGCCCTCCTTTTACTAGATTATCAATAACTTCCTCACCAAAGTTCAAGTCCATAATATCTGTGATCGGATAACCACGGCGCCCGCCAGATAACGAGCTATTATCTGTGCGCATATATTCGTAGAGAAATAGTGCATTGACCGAATGTGCTCCAAACTTATTCGCATAGCTTATTGATGGTTGGATCGTCTTTTGCCATGAGTCGGTAAACCATTGGTTTAAACTTGCTACGCCACCATTTGCATGCCGTGCAAAAGCTAATGCATACTGCCGGGTAGCATTATTGTATACATCCAATTGATAAGGTAACAAATAGGCTTTACGCATCGTATATCCTTTATCAAAGGCGCCATTTACTTTCAACCGAAGGCCAGACACGCCAGGCACCTCGTACTCAAGAGAAAGATTACTTTGGAAACGGTTGGATCGTGTTGAGTTTTCGCCCGATAAATCTCTCGCGGCCAGCGGATTCTGATTACCGTTCCCTGGATTCAGGCTTCCGACGGGAATGCCTGCAGCATTGTAAGCTGGTAAAAACGGATAGGACATCATAGCCTGTGCAAATACCGAGGCATAGCTGTTTCCCAAGCCCGCAGATAAGCCTGGTTCTTTACGGATGTCATCCCGATAAGCAATGTTTAGTGAAAGTTTGAGGTTATCAAGGATATCGGCATCGAAATTTATACGACCGTTATACCGGTCGTAGGACGTGCGATCGATGATGCCATCTTGATTAAAAGCACCCGTTGACACAAAATAACGGTATCGGTCTGAGCCACCATTGAGAGTCAAATTATTGGTCACCGTTGGAGCGCTACTTTTAAAAAGCATATTAAACCAATCCGTATTGCCAAATATCCCTTGCGGGTCACCATGGGTGATGCGTTCAATCTCATCAACATTGAAACGGCGCGAAGTTTCGGCAACACCATCGAGTTCCTGTGCTTTATTGTAATATTTTACATAATCCGCTGCATTTAAAAATTCAGGAAAAGCGGTATTTTTACTTAGGGCATAGGATCCCTTGTAATTTAAGGTAGGTTTCTGCTGTTTTCCTTTTTTTGTGGTTATTAGGATTACACCGTTAGCACCTCTCACACCATAAATAGCCGCTGACGCATCCTTTAAAACCGAGATCGCTTCTACCTCATCGGGATTGACCTGCGGAAACTCGCGTTCTATACCATCCACGATAATCAGCGGTGAATTATTTCCCAGTGTATTATAGCCACGCACCATGAGCGAAGCACCATCGGACCCCGGCTGGCCGCTGCTTTGGCGAGTTACCAATCCAGGTAAACGCCCTTGCAGCATTGAAGAAAGATTGGCCGTCGGTGCTGTTTTCAATTCATCGCCGCTCATCTGGGCAATAGCTCCTGTAACACTCGCTTTTTTCATTTGCCCATACCCCACAATGATAACCTCATCCAATTTGGTATTATCTTCTTTCAGCAGAAACTCAATGGGTTTATTACCCACTGTGACTATAGTATCCTTTGAAACGTACCCAATTGCCGTTAGTAAAAGGCGTACCTTATTTCCTTCCACTGGTAACGAAAAGCGACCCGATAGGTCTGTCGCTACATTGAGCTTTGTTGCTGTTTCGCGTATGCTTACCCTTTCTAATGGCTGCCTGTTAGTGGCGTTTCGAACGACACCTTCAAGTCGTGACTGTTGTGCGTAGGATCTCGCGAAGGTACAAGACAAGAGACACAGCGCAAATAAGGAACGCGAGAATCTAAGATCACGTCTCTGCCCCTCTTTGCTTAATTGCTTTTGTTTAAATGGCTTCATAAAAGTTTTTGGTTAGTAGTTGTAGTGGTATCGCATAGTTATTAATAAATATATCTATAAAACTATACAATATTAAAATATTTTAAAATATAAAATAAACTGAATAAATTCCTTTAAGAAAAATTCATCTGAAATTAACAACGCTGCCGCACCACCCTTCCTAACGGATACGTTTGTCTTTTGACAGGCGATCTTTCATTGTTTTTTCCAGATAGCGCTGATATGCCGTAAAGAGATCTAATGTGCGCTCCTCACCGATGCGGATAGACATTTTAGGATCGTTAAATACACCTGGAAATTGATAACAAAGTATTTTTTCGAAGTTTTGGAAAAGATTAAGGTCGCGGACAATCTCTTCCATAGGACGCGGATAAAGGGATTGATCCTCATTAAACAAAAAGGTTTCCAAATCAAACCAAAGATGAGCTCCCGCTTGGTTGCATAGGGACTGCAATAGATCGGCAGCTTCTTTGCCCGTCAAGTCACCTTCGGGCATCCGAGCGAAGCCAAAGGGACAAAGAATGTCCAGATTCTGTAGCAGTGCTGGATAAGTATCTAGCCCCACGGGCACCTGCATGCTATTCGTGGCCAGCATGACCGGCTTTGCAGGCGCAATTTGGTTGCAATAGGCTTTGAATTCACGAAAGAAGTCAACAATCTCTTTTTTGCGCTGCATTCGCATCACTTCGCTATGCTCCCAATTATCTAAGTTACCACCACTTTCTTCCGAAACATAGAAACCATAGAACGATGGATGATGTCCATATTTTTCCCAAAGCTCTTGGGCCACTTTCTTATGCCAAAGCAGTGATTCTTTGGTAAAATCGAACCAAGCAAACATCCCCACACCTACAAAAACATGCATACCTTGCTTATCGGCCTCATCTAAAATGGCCTCCACGGGATCTTTTGCCGTGATCGGAACCTGCTCGGGATACAGTACAGATGGATAAAATGCCTTGCCTTTATAGGAATCTACCGTCGTCTCATGCTTGCCTACATATTCTTCATTTCGAAAAACTTCCTGAACAACAACAATATCCATTTTTAATTTGTGCATGGCGCGCACCATTTCACGCCACTGCTCATCGGTCATTTGTTTGATATCATTATTCCAGTGCTTACCTTCAGTTTCACTCCAATGATAGATGCCCGCCCATGCGCCATCAATAAGCCCGGTGGAACGTTGCAGGGAAGCGATAACTTCTATATCGCGAACTTTTCGGTATTTTTTATTACCGTACTTGACCACAAGGGTAATCTTTTGATTTCCCACCAAATTTTTTGTCGAGAGGATATGCTTGATTTCGTACGCTGTTTGGGGCATTACTTCTTTCTTTGAATAATGCAACAGGTTTTCGGGTCGTTCCTTCCCTAAGTAAACAGATAGTTCTACAATTTTAGCCGTTCCTTCCTCATTTCTTAAACCCGCACGGATGTCGAGATCAACCTGATTAGTAATCGTCGTCGGTGGAATTAACGTAAGGGATATACCTTCCTGTGCAATCACAGCAAATGGTACCATGATAAGGATTAGCATCCAGGACAGCAAAAATTTTCTCAGCTTATTCATAGTCTAAATTTTAGTTTTTTTTTCATGGCTTAGTTTTAACAGTAGCTCGGGTTCGTCAGTGGTAATCCAGTCTACTTCGCTATCTAGAAACTTGCGCAGTTCGTCTACGGTATTGACTGTCCACACATTGGTCCATAGACCTGCTTCCTTTGCGCGCTTTATCAATGTAGGGTCGTTCCTATACTGGTAGAAATCATAATCGAGTCCGGCGAGCCCATCTACTTTAAGTTCATCGACAGTCTTGTTCCCATATAAATAAGCCGTGCGAGCACTCGGATCACGTTTAATGATATGGCAGAGAACAGCATAATCAAAACTAATATATTCGATATAGCCCTGTGCTTTAAGGCGGTGCACGACAGCTAAAACCGAATCCGCAAGCTCCAGGCTTCTACCCGTTGGTGAAGATTTTATCTCCAGGATCATTTTCGTTTTGTTCTGCTGTTTTGCCAGCTTGATGAACTCGATTAGCGTGGGTACAGGATCGCCCCCTTTGAGCGTTGATGTATAAAGTTCTTGTGCCGTAGATTCTTCTACAGCGAGACCGCCGATATGTGGATCATGAGACAGCACAACCTGTCGGTCCTTAGACAACCATACATCAAACTCAGAACCGGCACAGCCTAGGGCGACGGCTTGTTGAAAAGAACGGATGGAGTTCTGCATGACACCTTCTGCACGCCATGCCCCACGATGTGCGATTACTTTGTTGCGCAGGAATTCATCCTTCACCAGTTCCACTTCGTACCTTTTTTTGTCAAATTCTACCGTTATACTATACGCGCGGATACCATCATTTGCGGGCACCAGCTTTGACTTTCGAAGATAAATTTTCCCGTTTTTGTCCAAAGTAAAAAGCTTTGCCGTATCACAGACAATCTTCATCCGCAGCTGGTTCAGCGGCAACGGAGCATGAATGGTTGCGACATAAGCTCCCTTGCTGTTAAGTGGGATTGTGTAATTGCTAAGCGAAATCAACGGTGTTTGAGCTAGCAGGATTGATGGCGATGTGATGCATAAAAGGATCACCAGAGCTATCAAGAACAAGCTATCTATCTTTTTTCTGTTGAACATATGTTTTGTATTTAATTCCAAATCTATCCTCTACCAAAATCATCATTTCTGAATCTGGATTCAGTGGTTTCGCTGCAAACAAATGGTCTGTTGTTGTCGTCCAAATCCAATCGTAAGCGTATTTATTTTTATTTTCGGCGATTTTCTTTCTTGTCTGCGGATCATGTCCGGTGAACTGCTGCATTTCCCCCGCATAAACACCGTCTTCATACCAAGAGACTCGCCAGACATTATCATAATTCCATACCAAAGCTGTGAGCTCATTCGGGCGCTCTGGATTTTCTCCTAGACCATATGCCCTGCTTTGGATATTGTCCGGCAATCCGAGCGATTTATATCTCCAAGTGAGGCTGTCGCCTTTAGCCACATAAACGGAATAACCAACTGGTGTTCCATCCGCACAGGAATTTTTCTCTTGCCAAAAGATGCCCGAAATCGAGGCTTGGTTATGCTCCATAATACGGGGCGCAGGCTGAAAATGGTCGTGTAAATGAGTATGTCCAGACAATATATGTACCTTATAGTCCTTCAACATCGTATACAGATGTTTAGCGTTAACGACTTGTTGCTTTCGTTCTATTTTTCGAAAATCCTTACTAGCCGTCGGAATATGGAACATCATGACGATCGTATTACCTTTGGGCACTTTTTGAAGATCCAGCCTGAGCCAACGAAACTGTTCTTCACAGATATACCCTACATACTCGCCACCGCGCCCCAAATAGAAGACATCGTCAAGCACAATGTAATGCATGGAACCGCGATCAAATGCATAGTAACGTGGGCCAAAATTTTCTTCGTATAACATACTTGCCGTCGTATTTGAACGTTGGTCTGTACGTAGATCATGGTTACCTTTGCTAAAGAAATAGTTCATATTTGCCAATTCAAATACCTGTTTTACTCCAATAAAGAGGTCTGGCCTATCACCCACCATATCGCCCACCACCATTCCATGCACGGGAATATTGCGCAAAGCGCTATCCTTGTAGTTTTTTATATCCGCTGCAAACAGCGCACAACGTTGCACATCAGCAGCGTTATATACCTGCGGATCGCCCAATACGAAAAATGCATGCGTTGAATCAATTCCTATAGGTTCCAAAACGAAATTGAAAGCATCTGTGGTTCCCTCTTTGGGCAATGGGATATAAAAATTACCTCCGTTATTTTTTGCGGACATCTCAAAGCCAGCAGGAACCGTGATATAGACAAAACGGGCCAAAGGTGAAGGAATGATACGATAGTGTCCCCGATGGTCAGAAAAGACGATTTTATATCCATCAGTAACGGCCACTTTTGCTACCGGCTGACCGTCGACCTGTCGCACCTGCCCCTGCACTTCCAATCCCCTTGCACAACATGCTGTTGATAGGCAGATCATCGACAGTAACGCCGTAAACAAAAGTGTTATTTTAATCATGATGGTATGGGATTAGCGTTTGCGGATGAGATGCATAAACCAAGTAGTCAGTGACGTAGAGCTGATACCCCGGTTCTTCCATCAATAGTTTTATTTCTACCCGATGCTTTTTATCGGGCATTTGATACCGCCAACATAATTCCGGACGACGCATATTCGCATTGGAAAAATGACTTGCCGTTTCTACTAATTGATCATCGATATACAAGCCCAACTGTACCGCCCTATCGCTCACTGCATTATCCACTTTTTGCACGTATCCACTGAGCACCAGACCGCAACCTTCGAAATTAAATTGATAGCTTTGAGGAAAAGATTTCGCAACCTTTACACGCTCTTTTGGGTAATGCCCGGCGAAGTTTTCTTCGAAAGGTACTTGCACTATTTTTTGGTACGGGATGGTTACGCGATTTTTGCCCACAACACCACCTGCCTTAACGATGCTTGCCAGTGCAAGGTCCACATTGACACGATATACATCATTGAGGGAATAGTTACTATAACTAAAGGGCACATCCTCTGCTTTTTTTAGTGGGTCTATCCAAGTGCTCGGTATTTGACTATATCCCAGCATGGTTCCGAGTATACCACAAGCTGTTGCAGGATTGCAGTCCGAATCTTGCCCCGCTCTGGTCGCGATGTCCATGGTATGAAAAAAATCACCATTTCCATAAAGTAATGCCATGACGACATAAGCGGCATTAAGTTTTGCATCGATATTCAGCGGGTGAAAAACAAAGTTTGGACAGCCGTGATCCTCCGACCATTTCTTCTGGATCTGCCACCAAGTCTCTTTCCAATCAGACGGTTCGTGGGCGTACCATGCCAACACATCACGTATACATTGGTAGAATTTACTTTGCGGCGGCAACACCTGCAACGCCTCTTCGATCAGGGGTTTCACTTCATTCATCCGAAATGCTTGGGCATATAGATGTGCAACGAAGAGCCCGCCATAATACCCATCACCGGAGGCTATCATTTTACCGGTCTTTTCACAGATGGCTGTAACAGCCTCCGGCATAGCCGGGTTGATCAGGCCTGCAAAATCAGCTTCAATCTGAAAATCGATATCGTCAGCATGTGGATTGTTCAACCAATGTCCGGATTTATCTGGCGGAATGCCGTTATTGAGATTATATCGTGCTACCTGGTTGGCATGCCAAAGTTCATACTCTTTCTTTGCGAAAGCATGTGCAAGGGAATCTACCGGAGCATCTAATCCCAATCGATGCAGTACCTCCATAAACGTAAGGTCCACATACACATCGTCAAATAATCCAGGAAACTCTCGCATGGCGCGATTTACATAATCATCTTCCCAGCGAATACGTTCGTAATCCTGAATTAACGTACCTTGATAGAGAAATTCTGTAGGCCACCCATAAGTTACACCTATTGTTTGACCTGCCCATCCGCCCTTTATTTTATCTTCCAATACCGCTTTTTCCAACGATAAGGTTAAAGGGTATTTTTTGGTTCTTTGTGCAAAAGTACATAAGGGTATAGCGCAAATGAGCGAAAGCCTGAATAAAAGTAACAAAACTGACTTCATCATAAATAGGTAAATTAACTATAAGAGAGGCCGGCCCCGAAGGGCGAAGGCCGGCTCCAAACTAAACAACTTGAACAAACAAATCTTTACAGGCAATATCTTCGAGTACTTTCCAGCATTGATAAAGGCCCCGCGGCACATGGAAACAACCTTTCCATTTACCACCTTTAAGTGGCAACAGCACCTCTCCCTGTCTGTTAAGATATCCGAACCATTCTGGATATTCTGTATCTTTAAAATGCGCCCATGTATAATCGTGGACACGTTCAAACCAAGCTAGACATTCCGGCGATCCGGTCAATTGATAGCCTTTAATAAGCGAAATCAAGGTTTCAATATGCACCCACCAGAGCTTTTGATCCCATTCCAACTGTTGCGGGGGATTGCCCGACCGATCCATGAAATAGAAAATTCCACCATGTTGATGATCCCATCCATATTCGACCATATTGAGCGTTATCTCTACGGCCTTCTGAATTAGGTCGTCGCGTTTTAGGCGTTTGCCGAGATCCATGATAAACCACATTGCTTCGATCGCATGCCCAGGATTGATTAAGCGCCCGTCAAAGGTATCCGACAACTGCCCTTCCAAGGTGACATTTTCTACGACAATACCACCGAGTTCCGGTCTGTAAAAAACCGCCATCACTTCGTGCAAACAGTTATCAATAAAGCCATCCAACAGCTCCGCTGAAAGCAGGTGCTCAATTTCCAAAGCTAGGTTGCAGAGGATCATGGGAAGGGCAAAATTCTTGAGGCTACGGCTGCCAGGAACCGCTTTGTTCCACTTCCCCTTGGGATTGTCAAGCTTCGAACAGATCAGTCTAAAGGTTTCCTTCGCTACTTCAGCATAACGTGGATTGCCTGTTGCCAAGTGAAGTTGTCCAAATGCGATGGTCGCAAATGTATAGGAAAAAATGTTGTACGGCTCTACGAGCGGGTTACCTACCCGATCTATTGCAAAGTACCAATTGTAGTGACCATCATGGCCATGCTCCAGCAAAAAGGCGGCGCCATGTTCCGCTGCCTCAAGCCACTCCTGCTTTTTCTCCGTCTTGTTATACATGCTCGCAAACATATAAACCTCACGCGCTTGCAACCAGATAAACTTATCGGTGTCAAAAACCTGCCCTTTCCTGTCCAAGCAACTGTAATATCCACCATATTCCCTATCCAACGAATTTTCCAACCAAAAGGGCAATACGTTCTCTAACAGTTCCGATTTGTACTGTTTACTAAGTTTTTTAAAATCCATCTATAATCTAATTATTCTTTATACTTTCATTTATAATAAGCAGGTTAATGAATCCAATGTCGTTCAATATCTTCCAAGGATCTGCCTGTTGTTTCCGGCACGAGTTTCCACACAATGAGCATATAGGGTACGCACATTGCTGCGAAAAGGAAAAAAGTTCCGCCGGGGCTTAAATTATCCAATAGCCATGGGGTAAGCTGTCCGATCAGGTAGGTCCCCAACCAAAGGGAAAGACCTGCTATGGACATGGCCAGTCCGCGAATGGAGTTTGGATACATTTCCGAGAGCAATACCCAGATTACCGCTGATATAGAAATGGCACAACAAAATACATAAGCTAAAAAGCAGCTTAACATAAACAAACTTGGGAGGCCAAGGACTTTGCCCCAAAAGAAATATACACCAATAAGCAAAAGAAAAACGATCATTCCTGAAACACCTAGGTATACCAGCTTCTTGCGCCCTATTTTATCAATGATAAAAACAGCCAGTACGGTCGTCAAGACATTGACCAATCCAACGATTACCTGATAGAAGAGTGAGTCGCCACCAGAAATGCCACTACTTTCAAAAATGGTAGGACCGTAGTAAAGTACGGCATTTACCCCCATGAACTGCCCGAGGATGGCTATTGCAGCTCCGATCCACACAGCTTTACGTACACCGGGTTGAGCCAACAGCTTCCAATCGACTTTTTTTTCTTTGGAACTTGCATCCTGAATTTTATTGAGCTCTGTTCTGGCCTCACTCTCCGAGCCATAGATCCGCCGGAATATATCATGTGCTTTTTCTGATCGACCATGTCTCACCAGCCAACGTGGACTTTCCGGAATGAAGAAGATAATGAGAAAGAAAAAAACAGCCGGCAATCCAGATATCCCAAGCATGCCACGCCATACTTCCTGATAGAATATGAGCCGAAGCCAATCACCTTGTAAATTTTGTGCATCACCGATCGCGTATTGCATAAGTAAATAGTTCACGATATAAGCACCCAGAAACCCGATCGTAACCGCCAGTTGATAGAGAGACACTAATCTGCCTCGATATTGGGGTACGGCAAGCTCTGAAATATACATAGGCGATATGATCGAAACCACCCCAATACCTATCCCTCCGATGATACGTGCATAAATAAGCTGTTGAAAACCAGAAGAAAGCATACAGTAAAGCGCCGAAGCAGAAAACAGAACAGCACTGATAAACAACATTTTACGACGGCCAAAGCGATCACCAAGGTAACCTCCACAGGTGACACCCAGTATGGAACCTACCAATGCGCAGCCTACGTACCATCCCTGAGAAACGTTATCCAAGCCGTATTGTGTCGTTACCTGTGCGATCGTTCCAGATATAACCGCTGTATCGTATCCGAATAGAAATCCGCCTATAGCTGCCACGACCGAGAGGAAGCTGATATAATTTAAGTTAATTTGGTTATTGTTCATATCGATGATATTATTCATTAGGTAACTAGGTATTTATTGTTATCGACGGTTAAAGAATTGCATATAACGGTCGTAAAGATTCGCCGCCTGACGATAAGCAGATTGCGGACTCATAAAGTGGGAGAACTCAAAGGTAATCGCTTTTTCGTAGCTGGCCCGCTTGGCTGCCTCCAACTTCAAGCGCAACTTATCGAATTTTATTGGCATAAACTTAATGGGCATATCACGATCGAATGTTTCGGCATTTGTCCAACAGGCGATGCCATAACGATCCGCAAGTTGCTTATTTACTGTAAAAAAAGCATCGAGTTCATTGTAATCTATGTGTCCATCTTGAAATGCGCAGGCATCTATAACGCCCCGTATACCATCAAATATCTCCGACCAATCTTCTTCATGTTGCCTAACGCTAACGGTATCTGACTTGGAAAGACCTGCGGAAGCTGACATTACCGCTTTTTTGCCATCAATCCAAGGAGAGATAAAGGTCGGTAAACCATCTGATATTGATTTACACATGATCCCCAAATCGCGGAATGCGCGGATGGACCCTTTGGTTTTTCTACTGATCTCGCCACTGATATACCAACCGGCGAAGCTTTTATGCTTTACCCCATATTTCGACCACACCTCATCCACCACGTACTTGTTGTGCTCTACCTCCTTATACAAATCCCCTGTATCCCAATATGCACCAGAATCATACAGGCCAAAATAAAACAACATGTTGTATTTGTCCGCCAACCGTAAAAACATATCAAGCAAATCAGTGCTAGGTTTATAGCAGCCTTGCGCAAGTAAATAATTCGAAGGATAGGTAATGAATTTGCGATAGCCAGATCGGATCAAAATAACGGTATTTATCCCCATTTTTTTCATATGTCTAAAATCTAAGTCCCATTCTGGCTCGCCCCAATTCTGATGTGGAATATCATGCGATATTTCATCAAGAAAAGTTGCCGTTATTGGAAGAGCATCGTTGGAATTTACCAAGTAAGTATCTCGAATCTCTGTATTGATCGTGGGGATTTTTTCCAAATCAGCCCCATCTTCTATACCGCAACGCTGCAACAGAATCGAGCTTCCCACTCCGGCAAGGCCGGTACGAAATGATTGTTTTAAAAATTTTCTACGATTCTGCTTATCCATAATGTTATTAGTTGGCATTTTTGCGAATTTCTGAACTAGGTTATAAGGCTTACCCAGCAGAAGACAATGCTAAATTAAAAATAAATTTTAATAATGCAATGTATTTAATAAAATAATTTAATAAATAGCTTCTATATAAAAATAAATAATGTTATTTAAGCCTTAAAGACAGTTAAGATTCAATATATACATTTAAATTTGTTAGATTTGTTTTTTACAATTTATATCCGATGACATTTTTTGAGCATATCGAAAACGAGAATATTTCTGGCGTTGCCTACAAAAACAATTCCATCAAGAAGCATATTATTGTGATCCTTTCTATGAATGGCAACAGTACGATCGCAGATTTAAGTAAGGAACTGAAGCTTAGCGTACCAAAAATCACGAATGTAATCAATGAACTAATCGAAGAAGGACTGGTAAAAGATTATGGAAAGTCGACATCTGTCAGTGGAAGGAAACCAAATATCTACGGACTACTTCCCACTTCAGGCTTCTTTGTTGGAGTTGATGTCAAGCACAACCATGTGAATATAGGGCTAATTGATCTTAACAAAAATGTAATATCTATTGCCGAGCACCTTCCCTATAAGTTGGCCAATAATCAAGCTTCTTTGGATCATCTCTGTAAGATCATTCAGGATTTCATAAAGAAATCCACTGTTCCGAAAGAAAAGATTTTAGCCTTGGGCATGAATCTAAGTGGCCGGATTAACTACAAGACAGGGTATAGTTATAGTTTCTTTTATTTCAGTGAGACACCGCTAAGCAAATACCTTGAAGAAACTTTAAAAATAAAGACTTTCATTGAGAACGATTCACGAGCAATGGCATATGGAGAGTTTATGTCAGGGGTAGTGAAACAGGAAAAAAATGTACTTTTTTTAAATCTCGATTATGGTATTGGGATGGGCACGCTTATCAATGGACAGATTTATTACGGTCAATCTGGATTTGCGGGTGAGTTTGGCCATATCCCGATGTTTGACAATGAAATCATCTGTCACTGTGGCAAGAAAGGTTGTCTTGAGACTGAGGCTTCTGGCCGCGCTTTAAAGGATCTTTTTATACAAAAAGTTGCTGAAGGCTATGCCACCACCTTAACACAAACCGTTCAGATCGAAGATATCAATTTAAACCACATTATTTCGGCAATTCACTCGGATGATGTGCTAGCCATTGAATTATTGGCGAAAATTGGTGAAAAACTCGGCAGAGCTATAGCAATTCTGATAAACCTATACAATCCAGAATTGATTGTTCTCGGAGGTCCTTTGGCACAAACTAACGATTATATCCTACTCCCTATAAAGAGTGCAATCAACAAATATTCATTAAATCTTGTGAGTACAGACACCAAAATAAAATTATCACAGCTACAAGAAAAGGCAGGGGTGATCGGAGCATGCCTACTTGTAAGAGACAGACTTCTAGATATTAACCCATAACCGTTTTATACTAATTAATTCAAAAAATTTAAACATCGCCGCGCAGGAGATAGAAGATGAAGCCAGCCGATTTTTCATGAATAAAAAATCTTGACAAATTGTATCTAGGTGCCATTATGAAAATCAGCTCCCTTCATAAGGATAATTATGAATTTATTGAAGCTCCAAATCTTCCGACCGTACAAGTTAATGCAAACACAACTGACGCAGTAATCATCCCCAGTAAAGCTGAGATGGTTAATTTCATTCTCAAAAATATTGAGGGCGATGATCTACAGGAATAGTCAGCGAATCAATACCCAAAGTTCAAAGGGTGGCATCTTGCAAAAAATTAGGAGCAGTTTTTGGTCAAAAGATCAACTCGGAGGTCATGCTCGCTGTTAACCCACAGTCTAAAAGTTCTAAATACCTCTATGCTGTAAGTTTCACCAATCTGATCTATAGTTTGACGTGTATGACGGATATTGCCAAAGCAAAAGCACATTCCACTCTAGCGAAGCTCGACCCTAAAGATTTAATGTATGTCAATGAAATCACCTTCGGGCGAGCAGCATCAATTTTCATTGAATCCGACGCAGATTATGAAACTATAAAAAATCTGGTAGATAGAAAATATTTTAAAAGAAAACTAATGGAAGAGGACGAGGCTATCCTTGCAAACTCAACAATACATTTTCAAATATCGGATACAAAAGAGGTAGACCTTTTTGATGGAGACCCTTTTCAGATTATACGTAGTTATATGACTGCCCCTATCACAAAAGAAGATTTTCTAAGACCAATATGGATCAGCGGCATTAATTTAAACGATGGCGATATGGTAATTACACCTTAGCACCATCTGTGGATCGCCATCTATAGACAACGTCCATAAAGCCGATAAAATTAAGAGGATAAGATTTTCTGCAAATAGTTTAGTGTTTATTTATATCCAATTGGGGGATGCTTCGCAATTTGTTCCCCCGCCGCCTTACCATATTATCTACAGGCAAGCTATAGGGGCAATCCGAAGATGGTACGATCCAAGGGCGAGACAAGGCATACAAAAGCATGAGGCACATAATGTAGAATCAAGTTACTCCTTCACTTCATTGTCAATAATATTCTTCTCTATCGGATTGAGCGTTTCAAATAAATCCTTATATACTTCATCTTTGCTATCTTCTTCTCCCAGTAAAAATCCCCAGGGCTTAAGCTCTCTAATGCGATCCATTACAATCTTAACTATTGCCAAAATAGGAATGGCTAAAAACATCCCGGAAATACCCCAAATCATCTCACCAATAATGATAGACAACATTGCAAACAATGAATTTACTTTAACTTTTGAACCCACAATTTTGGGGACGATAAAGTTACTATCAATCATGTGTACAATGATCAACGCTAAGATGACCAAAACCACATGGGTCAACGATGATGTTGCGAAAGTAAGAATGGAAATAATAAGTATAGAGGAAAAAATACCGACATAAGGCAACACGTTGAACACCCCTGTAATTAATGCTAAAAGCAAACTATATTTGACACCAATCAATGACAAAACTATAAAGACCAAAAGCGAAACTAAGCTCATCTGGATCAATAAACCAATGAGATACTTTTTGACGACATACTGTACCTGCTGTACTACATCGACCACAATGGGCCGGTCTTCGACACGATTGACAAATAGAAGAAACTTAACAATATGCCCTCTATAGATGAGGAGAAAAAACGTATAAAGGAAAGTAAAAACAAATAATATAAACATGGAGGAAAGTGAAACCAATGCCGTTCCTAGAAATAGCGTACCAGAATCCACGGACTTCGAGGCCGTCTTATTGATGAATTCCATCTGCTCTTTGTGCCTTATGCCGAATTGTTCA
Organism: Sphingobacterium sp. UBA1498; assembly: GCF_002325125.1. Classification (NCBI taxonomy): domain Bacteria; kingdom Pseudomonadati; phylum Bacteroidota; class Sphingobacteriia; order Sphingobacteriales; family Sphingobacteriaceae; genus Sphingobacterium; species Sphingobacterium sp. UBA1498. Next base: position 54,461 of record NZ_DCRG01000013.1, on the reverse strand, counting down.
CTGACCCAGCTTTGCAGTTTACTCACACCATCCATAATCTGTTGTTTAAAGGCTGGGAAATCTTCTTTAAGAAGCGTAAGTTGAGAAGCGAGCAGAAAAAGCCCATAACCAAGAACGCCGAAAAACAAAATAACACTTAATATGCCGGCCAATGTTCTCGGGAAACGAAGTCTCCGCTCTAAAAAATTGCTTAGCGGAATCAACAACAGGGAGAATAGCAAACCCAATATCATTGGAATAAGTATGGTATCCCCTATTTTCGCCAGATATCCCAGCAAAAGGATACTGATGAGTACGCAGGCCAACTTGAGATAAAAGGGTAAAGTAAGAAATCTTTTCATACAGCTATCTTTTGCATAAAAATAACAATTTAGGTCGATTTAAGTTTAATCCATTAAAAAAGTCCCCACAACCGCAGGGACTCTTTCCTCATAATAAGTTTAAGTACTTATATTTCTTATAGTCCGAAACCGATACCAACGGACCAAACTCTGTTTTTAGCCGAACCAACATTAGGTGATAAGTTCGTCAAACCTAAACCATAACCAGCATTGATCTGAAATCCGTTGGTTAATTGATAACCTGCTAAGAAATTTACACCAAAATCGGTACGCTTCATTTCGTCTCCAGAACCACTGCCAAACTTAATATCATCTTCCGTTGTGACACCGGCATGAGTTTGCTTACTTTTGCCACTTAATCCAAAACCGACATATGGTCCTGCGCCAACAAAGAAATTACCGGACGCACCAGTAGGCAATTTAGCTACTAAATTGACTGGGATATCCAAAGACATAACAGTTACTTTATTTTCACTTGATCCTTCGCTGATGGATTCTTTCCCACCTTTATTTTGCAGGGATAATCCTGGCTGAATAGAAAATGTTGGTGAAATTGGTGCATCCAAATAACCTGTCACAAAAAATCCTGTGATAGATTTTGTACTACCATTGTCCATGGAATATTTAGGAATATTTACACCCGCACGTAATCCATAACCCAATCCTCCTTGTGCAAATGCGCCCATTGATCCAAATAAAATTGCTGCAGATAATAATAATTTTTTCATGTTTCCCAATTTAATTACTTTGTTCTTTATCTTTTATTCTCATATATTTCCTGTATGAGATTTCTGACAACGTGTTTTGCAATATCTATTCCAAAATATATAATACGTTCATTTTCAAATCAAAAAAATATTAAAATTCAAAAATACTATACTTACTAATGTCCTTTAAAAAAGACAATTGGTGCAGTAAATTCCACCTTACTATTTTGGTAATAATCATCTAAAAAAGCCTTCATAAATAGCTGGATACTTTTTTGAAGTAAAGCGGCTAAAATTTCGCTTTCAATTGCTAAACACATTTTCATAAACATGTGTTAAAGGCTATGCATTGAAAATACAAGCTTGGTTTTCAGAGTAATGCTTAAAAACTCAAAAGTTTTATCATAAAGATTTTTTAATTCCAATTATAAGTTTTATTTTTGCAGACCTTCAAAAGGAAAAAATAGGGTCGGATGGCCGAGTGGCTAGGCTGAGGTCTGCAAAACCTCCTACAGCGGTTCGAATCCGCTTCCGACCTCGTTTTATTTTAAACAATAAAAATATTATCAAAATGGGAGTTACACGTTTAAAAAGAAAAGATAGAAGAAATAAAACTGTTTCACGTGTTGAAGTTCAGTTTTTGAAATTAGGAACTAACGTAGAGTTGGGTTCTAGATCAAAAATGAAAGCTAGCAACCAAATCGTTAAAAACGATGCTATCTTAAATCAATTAGCTTCAGAAGCTAAATAAGTAAGAAGAATCTAATAGCCTTTAAAGTATAACTTTAAAGGCTTTTTAATAGGTCCACCATTTGGTGGACTTTTTCTTTTGAGCTCATCCACTGTGCTTCATCCATTCCATTGACTTGAGCCTGCTTAAATCTCATTTTCGAAACATGGAGCTCCTTTGCCGAACTGTGTATCGCAACTGCACCCGTTTCTTTTAAAATGTGAACGATATTAGATGCATCGACACCTGCACCAGGCATAATTACAATACGGCCACTGGCTTGTTGAACCAACTCTTTGAGTAATGAAACTCCAGCGAGTGCAGAATTTCTTAAACCGGATGTCAAAATACGATCTATCCCCATATCAATAACGTCTTCCAACGCACGGAAAGGATTTTCTACGCGATCAAAGGCGCGATGGAACGTAACATGCATGGGGCGTGCAGCTTCAACCAACCGCAAGGTATTGACTTTATCGACCGTACCATCTGCATTCAGCATACCGATTACAACGCCATCCATCCCCAACTGCTTACATATTTCAATATCTGCGATCATTTCCAAAATCTCAGTCTCGGTATAAAGGAAGTCGCCTCCACGTGGCCTGATAAGCACATGAATTCCAATGTTAACCAATTTTCGTACTAACTGTAGCTGGCCAAACGAAGGTGTAGTTCCCCCGTTTTCTAAATTTTGACAAAACTCTACGCGGGTTGCTCCCCCCTTTTCGGCCTCTATAGCAGACGCCACAGAATTTGAACAGATTTCTAATTGGTAATTTCCAATCGCCTTTTCCTTCATTTGATTTTATTAAGCTATTTTTTGTTTACGCGAATAACGTAAAAAAACAGCAAATAACCTATTCTCTTCCCTGTATTGGACTAATACTAAGGTTAAAAAGAGTAAAACTAATAGTTACGCATACAAATTAAAACATTAAAAACATTCTGCTTACCTATTTGTATTTACCTTACATATTTTTATTTAAACAGCTAAAAATCAATTGTATATCATTTTAAGTAAATTATCATGGCAATTGTATCGAAGAATATGGAGACGCAGGAGAAAATTATCAGCACTTTTGAAGAGCTCCAACAAGCTATTTATGACCTTAAGCATCAAGTCGTTGAATTTGAGCTACTTTTCAATCAGGCGTGCAACAGACATATTGATTCCAATTTCCAAAAGGAATGGTTGCTGGATAGAATTTCTTCGCGCTACGATATGATAACACTTCGCCACGATGTGATGCTGCTGGTTCGCGACACAATTTCTGGATTCCGGGATTTTGACGGTTATTTTCTTGATGTCAAGCAGTTACTACAGTCGATCGAATCATTGATGCTCAGCCATGCCGATGAGGAAGAATATGAAATTGCAGCTATTATCAAAAAATGGCATGAAAAATTTGCCCAAGCGATTTATTTCGTAAACGACTTCACCTATTAAGTCGCCGTTTTGTTATACTTTTGCAGCATTGTAAAATATTGAGAAATGCGCAAACCTTCAGCTATTGTTGACTTACATACCGATGCCTTCCTTGATGATTGGGAAGATTATTCACCAGAGGAACTCTTACAGGAATCCATTGATTTTATGCGATCTAATCTAGACGCAGCTATTTATTGGGAAATGAACGAAATAAAGTTTATTCATGGCAAGGGAAAAGGAATGCTCAAAAAAATGGTTTTTGAAGAACTGAAGGAATACAAGGATAATGGATCTATTGAACGTTATTATACATCCTACCAGAATGAAGATATTGTGGTCGTTGTCATAGGATTTTAAAAAGGCTACCTATTCTCAGGCAGCCTTAGCGTGATGTGCTGTTACTTAATTGCTGGTGTAATAATCACCTTACGGAATTCAACCGGACCGTGATCCCCCTGGAAATAGATCGGTCCCGGCTCTGCCTCTTTGCTATCCAACGCACCGCCAGTTATGCCTGGGATTTCTTGATTACAGATCACAGTCTTACCATTTGCCACTACCGTCACGAGACGGCCAATAAGTGTAATGTCGAATGTTTGCCATTGTCCGGCTCCTTTATTGACCATTTCATTGGCAGCTAAAAAGCCATATACCCCTGCGAAAAGCACGGCATTTGGATGGGCATCCTTGGGACTATCCTCTATCTGAACCTCATAACGACCTCTCAGGTAAACTCCACTGTTGCTCCCTGCTGGAATTTTAAACTCGACTTGCAATTTGAAATCTTCAAATTTTTGTTCAGAAACTAAATTAGATCCGGACTGCGGACTGGTTAAAATACCATTTTTTACCAACCATTGATTTGTCTTACCTGTGGCTTTCCATCCGGATAGATCCTTGCCATTGAATAGTTGAATAGATTTACCCCATTTGACAGCAGCGGTGCGCTTTAGTTCTGGAGCGCGTGTACCTTTAAAACGATATGTTTTGCCATCCGGCTCTGTTATCGTTCCTTCCAAAACACCATTGACAAGTTCGCCCTCCACACTCAAATTCATCTTTCCACTCTCCCATTGAGGAGGGATAGAAAACTTAAATTTTCCTTTTTCGTAAAACACATGAGAAACGGGTCGGGCACTCCCAGAAGTACTCACATAGTGACCGACTAACGTTCTATAGCCTGACAATTTCACCTCTAACCAGGATGGTGCTGGTGTACCGTTGACATCCACTTCGATATCCCATCGCCCTATCAGCTCTTTACCCTCTACATCTTGTTGATAATGGAAAGACTCTCCAACTGAATGTGTAGCAAAGGTTACTTGCGGTAATGCACAAGAGGCCAAAATTCCTAAAAGAAATGCCGCTTTTCTGTTCATATTATTTATGTTTATATTCGAATTGACAGTAAATTTAAAGCAATTTAACTGTTTAACAGCGGGTTTACAAGGATATTATGTTAAAAATAGATATAAAAAAAGCCCTAACTTTCGTTAGAGCTCTCTTAGTCGGGGTGGCAGGATTCGAACCTACGACCTCCACATCCCAAATGTGGCGCGATACCGGGCTACGCTACACCCCGAAAAAGGTATCACCTTTGTTTTGTGTGGCACAAAAGTACATTAAATATAGCTATCTTTCAAGAATATTCTTCATAAAACACTTAACAAACTGATTTATTGTAAAATAATTTATAAAAGATTTAATACCTCAATCAATTTCGGTATAAAAACTAATATAACACCCTCCTAATTTGTAGAATAAATACACAAGCAAACGATTAAAATAGTGGTAGCTTAAACGGCAGGACCGGCTAAATGTTCTAAAGATTGAGCAATAGCGTATCTGAAAGACCCGAGATCTTCATCCTGTCCCGAAACAAAAAAAGCCCTAACTTTCGTTAGAGCTTTTTGTAGTCGGGGTGGCAGGATTCGAACCTACGACCTCCACATCCCAAATGTGGCGCGATACCGGGCTACGCTACACCCCGAAAAGGTATCACCTTTGTTTTGTGTGCACAAATATACGCTTATTACAATTTATTTGCAAATGAAATGCACAAAATAAAACTAACCTGTTGTTTCATTGCGACATATTCTTACTCACAACCGTCTTTTCCATTTACAGCACCTCTCCGATAACTCGCTTTTATTTCAGCACTTAACATGTTCGGATATGAACATCAGGTGTTCATATCCAAACACTTAAATCATTAAAAAAAAATGTAATTCATTAACTACTAGATATTTATTGATTTGGCAGTTTTTTTGAAACTGACCGAAATTAATATTTTTAAGAGTCTGTAGATTAAGATATTATTCAAAGCTATTGATTATCAGAAGATCAAAATGAACACATATAACGAAAAGTATGATAAAGAATTATTTACAAATCGCATGGCGGAACCTGATGAAAAACAAGGTCTTCTCCTTTATCAATATTCTTGGTTTAACGATAGGGATCACGGTCTGTGCTATGATATTCCTATTTATTGCCAATCAGTTTAGTTTTGACAAATTTCACAGCCAGGGTGACCGCATTTATCGCCTCATGCGCGGTTTCGACAATAGCAAAGATCGTGCACCTTATTTATCTGCCCCATATGCTCCTGCCCTATTAACCGATTATCCGGATGAAATCAAAAAGGCTGTACGAGTCATGCCCGCCAATGGACTATTCGCTTTTGATAGCATTACGTTCAATGAAAAAAAACTCTTTATTGCTGATGCTGATTTCTTTGAACTCTTTAGCTTTCCCCTGCTCAAAGGAAATCCAACGACTGTTTTGAAAAACCCAACAAGTGTAGTATTAACAGAAAAAACAGCGAGAAAATATTTTGGAAATGACAATCCAATTGGCAAAATACTCCAGTTGGATAAAAGCAAACAACTCACCGTTACAGGGATTGCAAAAGATCTTCCGGTCAACTCTCACTTAGATTTTGATTTGGTCATTCCATTATCCAACTATATCAATACCGAACCGTTCAAAGCATGGGAAAACAACAACTTATTTACTTATATCCTACTCAACGAAAATAAAAACGCCCAAAAACTTGAAAATCAGCTCCCCTCTTTTATGGACAGGCATATGAAAGCGGTTTCCACAAATATGGGAATTCATTTTGATCTAGCGCTCACCCCGCTGAAAGACGTATATCTTGAGTCACACAGCGCATTTGACAGTGCAAAACATGGTGATAAAAAAGTCATTTACATCTTTTTATCGATCGCCATACTCATATTGGTTATCGCCTGCATCAACTTCATGAATCTTTCAACGATACGTGCGGTTGACCGATCAAAAGAAGTCGGCTTACGGAAGGTGCTCGGAGCACAACGTATTCAATTAATGGGACAGTTTATCGGAGAGTCTATTTTACTAACTGCAATATCCTGTTTGCTCGCCATCTGCCTGCTACAACTATTAATGCCCATATACAATCAGCTCTTGGGATACACGCTGACAGTTCCCTGGAATTGGTGGACCATCTATATTTTTCTACTGGCGCTTATCGTTATTGTAGGCTTATTAGCAGGCAGCTATCCTGCATTATACCTTTCGACCTTTTCCCCTACACAAGCATTAAAAGGCAAATTACGCATAGGTAAAGGTGGAACGGTGTTTCGCCATACGTTAGTTGTGGTGCAGTTCAGCATCTCCATTCTGCTTATCATAGGTACAATGATTATTACCAAGCAGATGAAATATGTAAAAGAAATGGGGCTTGGATACGACGACCAACAGACCGTCGTTATCCCTATTGACAATGAAGAACTATATAACAACCTACGTACATTCAAAAATGAACTATCTGCGAGCAGAGACATTGCATCGGTCTCCTTTATGTCTGGCGAACCAGGCGGCTTTTTCGATAGCCACACATTTGAAGTAGAGAGAAAAATCGGTGAGAAGTGGAAATCCAGAACTGAATTCACTGATTTTGATTACGTAAGCACCTTAAAACTTAAAATAATTGCCGGCCGTAACTTCTCGGCGCAATATCCAACAGACTCCGCTAGCGCCGTACTAGTTAATCGTACTGCAGCATCAATGCTCGGATATACTCCAGAACAGGCCGTTGGAAAATGGATAAAAAATACGATCCGTGACCAATCTCCACGAACAATCATCGGCGTAGTGGACGACTTCAACTTTCTATCCCTAAAAGAAAACATGGATGCACTCGTGATTTCTCCTTCCGATGACCTAAGGGTAGCGCTTCTGAGATTGAACACAAAGGATTTCCCTGCGGCGCTAAATACTATTAAAAAGGCATTTGCTAAATCAGCTCCCTTATACCCTTTTGAATATAGCTTTTTGGACCAAAAGTTTGACACCCTCTACAAAACCGACCTCAGGCAACAGCGCATTCTTAGTCTTTTTGCGGGATTAGCCATATTTATAGCCTGTCTCGGCCTGTACGGCCTAGCTTCATTTACGGCTACCAAAAGAAATAAAGAGATTGGAATACGTAAGGTGCTTGGCGCCTCGGTATCCGGCGTTACAGCATTGTTGTCAAAAGATTTTCTGAAACCCGTACTAATTGCTTTACTTATCGCGGCACCAACGGCCTGGCTGATCATGAATAAATGGCTGGAGGACTTTGCTTACCGCATTACTATTCCATGGTGGCTCTTTTTGCTCGCTGGAGCTGTGACGATAGCTATCGCTCTGATGACGGTAGGATGGCAAGCCATCCGAATAGCGATAGCCAATCCTGTAAATAGTTTACGAGACGAATAATAGACAAAACAAAAAAAGCTCGACGAATGTCGAGCTTTTAAGTCGGGGTGGCAGGATTCGAACCTACGACCTCCACATCCCAAATGTGGCGCGATACCGGGCTACGCTACACCCCGAAAAGGTATCACCTTTGTTTTGTGTGGCACAAATATCTAATCATTTTTTGACTTTGTCAACAGTCGACCAAAAAATAATCACTAACCAACTGATTAATTGCATACTATTTTTACAGGAATAATATATTCTCTAGCCTTTCCTTGTCGAAAACCCCGCCTAAATAACTGCCAAAGGAATATTCAAAATATCTTTAAATTATCCAATTCATTTTCATATCTTTGCATCCGATTTGAATATCAGTCAATAGTTTTTTAAAAAAGTATTTTTATATTCAGAAAATAAGTCGTAATATTGCATTCCGATTTTTACAGGATATAAATCGTTAATAATTACTCGAAATCATGGATTTAGTAAAATTTGTAGAAGAACAAGCGGTAGTAAAGAATGAAATTCCCGCTTTCAAAGCTGGAGATACCATCAGCGTTCATTATAAAATTCGCGAAGGAAATAAAGAGCGTGTACAGGTGTACCAAGGTGTAGTAATTCAATTAAACAGCGAAGGTGCTAACGCTACTTTTACCGTTCGTAAAATCTCAAACGGTGTAGGTGTTGAACGTATTTTCCCTGTAAACTCACCAAACATTGAAAAAATTGTAGTAAACAGCTACGGTAAAGTTCGTCGCGCGAAATTATTCTATTTACGCGGCCTTACTGGTAAAGCTGCTCGTATTAAATCGAAAAGAATCTAATTACGACTACCACGGCATAAAAAAAGGCTTTGAAATCAATCATTCAAAGCCTTTTTTTATGGACTATAGATTTCCTTTTTACCCCCCAATACATATTACCAACTTCCTTCTGTAATAAATTTAGGATAATTATATCTTGCTCTTTAAAATAGTCCCCTCTTTTTGCCTCACTAAAACATTTTACTTACTTTTAATACCGTATTATCTTCACTTTATTTTTGGCTCGAATAATTAAACTATATATCGATGAGAACTATCGCTTTTATCCTTATTTTTATTATCTATCCGAACTTTGCTTTCGCACAGCGGAATATGAAAGAATTTCTTCAACTACAGCCGCAGCCTCAAGTGTATTATGTGCAGCCAATAACAGATGCTATTATTATAGATGGCAAAGACAGTGAAGATTCGTGGTCTAAAGCCGTATGGACAGATTCTTTTAAGGATATTGAAGGAGCACAAAAACCTCATCCCATATTTGACACAAAAGTCAAGATGCTTTGGGACAAGGAAAACCTATACTTATTTGCTAAGCTTGAAGAGCCTCATATTAAAGGATATTTAAAACAAAAGGACACCATCATTTATCACGACAATGACTTTGAGGTTTTTCTTAAGCCAAATTTACTATCTCCGGAATATATAGAGATTGAAGTAAATGCTTTAAATACGGTCATGGATCTTTTGATGACTAAACCGTATCGCTTTGGCGGCAGGGCTAATCTAAATTGGGACACAAAAGATATTGAAAGCGCCGTTTATCATTCAGGAACAATCAACAACCCAAAAGATAAAGATGAATATTGGACAGTGGAAATGAAAATACCGGTTAAGAGTCTGAAATACTTTGGCGAAGGAGATCAGATTAAGGCCAATGAGATCTGGAAGATAAATTTCTCCCGCGTTCAATGGCTTTATGAGAATACGGGAACAACTTATAGCAAGAAAAAAGACGATACTGGAAAGACTCTTGCCGAGGAGAACTGGGTATGGTCTCCTATTGGTCTTGTTAATATGCATTATCCTGAACGATGGGGACATATCAAATTTATCGATAGTTCCAATCAGCTATTTATCGATGAGCAATTCTTATCTCTTGAAAAAATGGCCTGGAATATTTCTTATTTACAACAAATCTTTAGAAACGATAAAAAACGCTATGCGACGTCTATTTTGGAATTGAGCAAACTATATCCTGAAATTTTGAATGAGCGGAAAAAATATGACATCATATTTTCAAATAGTAATAATTTCTATCGTGTTGAAATCAAGTCAAAAACAAAGCGTACATTAAAGACAACTATAGATAGCCGGGGTAATATTTATTTTTAATTTAATTATTAGAGCAATCTTCAATGCTAATTTTTAATAATAATTGCTACCTTTGTATCCCGTACATAAAGCAACTATTATTGGTCATTTTGACCACATAAAATTGAAAATCCTTTAATTGTTATGACTAAATATATTTTTGTTACGGGCGGCGTTACTTCGTCGTTGGGGAAAGGTATTATTGCTGCCTCCCTTGCTAAACTTCTCCAAGCGCGTGGCTATAAAGTTACCATTCAAAAATTTGACCCTTACATTAACATTGATCCAGGAACACTAAATCCATATGAACATGGCGAATGTTATGTGACTGAAGATGGCGCCGAAACTGACCTTGATTTGGGTCATTACGAGCGTTTCTTGAATGTCCCTACCTCACAAGCAAACAATGTCACAACAGGCCGCATCTATCAACACGTTATCCAACAGGAACGTGAAGGTGCATATTTAGGAAAAACCGTTCAAGTAATTCCGCATATCACAGATGAGATAAAACGCAGAATGCAATTGCTGGGAGAGTCTGGTCAATATGATATTGTGATCACCGAATTAGGAGGAACTGTTGGTGATATTGAATCTTTACCCTTCGTGGAAGCAGTAAGACAACTCCGTTGGGAATTGGGAGCCAATAATTCGTTGGTTATCCATTTGACTTTGGTTCCATATTTGGCTGCTGCTGGCGAGCTGAAAACAAAACCTACTCAACATTCTGTTAAAACATTATTGGAATATGGGGTACAACCTGATATTCTTGTTTGTCGTACAGAACATAAATTATCTCAGGAAATCCGTAAAAAATTAGCGCAATTCTGTAATGTCAATATCAATGCAGTAGTCGAATCCATCGATGCTTCTACAATTTATGATGTGCCTTTACTGATGCTGAAGGAGAACTTGGATAAAACGGCATTAACAAAACTGAAACTTTCCAACAAAAATGAGCCTGATCTGGAAAACTGGAAAAACTTTTTAGGTAAGCTAAAAAACCCGACAAATGAAATTAATATTGCATTGATTGGGAAATATGTTGAACTTCCAGATGCGTATAAATCCATTACTGAAGGATTTATCCATGCGGGTGCTACAAATGAGTGTAAAGTAAAAGTGAGTTACATTGCCGCCGAAAGTGTTACAAAAGAAAATGTTGCTGAAAAGCTAAAAGGAATGGACGGCGTGTTGGTTGCTCCAGGATTCGGTGAACGCGGTTTGGATGGTAAGTTAAATGCTATCCAATACGTTCGTGAAAATAATATTCCTTTCTTTGGGATCTGTTTAGGTATGCAATGTTCGGTAATTGAATTCGGAAGAAACGTATTGGGACTGAAAGATGCCAACAGTTTTGAGATGGATGCCAACACGACTAATCCGGTTATCAATCTGATGGAGGAGCAAAAAACCATTACCAATATGGGTGGTACCATGCGTTTGGGCGCTTACGATTGTGAAATTAAAAAAGGAACTAAAGCCTTTGCAATCTATGGCAAAACAAAAATTTCTGAAAGACACCGTCACCGTTATGAATTTAACAACGACTATTTGAAGCAATATGAAGCGGCCGGAATGATTGCTTCAGGCTTCAATCCAGAGACTGGATTGGTAGAAATTGTGGAACTGAAAAACCATCCATTTTTCGTTGCCGGACAATTTCATCCAGAATTAAAGTCAACAGTTGCAAATCCTCACCCACTTTTTGTTAGCTTTGTAGCCGCTGCTTTGGCCAACAAGAAATCAAAGTAGTAATAGAAGGATACAATTAATTAAGTTTAATTATTAAAAATGGATAGAAATACCCTAATTGGTTTGGTCCTGATGTTTGCTATCATCACTGGTTCATTTTACCTGATGAAGCCTTCAGAATCAGAAATCAAACAAGAACAAGCGCGACAAGAGGCTAAAGCGCGTACAGAAAAAGGACTTCCTGCTGAAAGTGACTCTACCGCGAAAGCCAAAACAGCACAAACAGCAGTGATTGCTGATTCGGCGGAACTGAAAAAGCCTTTTGGTGCCACGAAATTTGGAACCGAGAAAGTCATCACGATTGAAAATGAAAAAATCATTGCCAAGATCAGCACGAAAGGCGGTAAAGTTAAATCTGTCGAACTAAAAGGTGAAAAGAATTTCAATGGAAAACCGTTGATGCTTTTTGAAGGTGAGGACAATAAATTTGGTTTTCTGTTTAATGCAGCGGGTCAAAACGTGGCAACAAACGATTTGTACTTCAATACAGAATCTTCGGATATCCAAGTTTCTGGTGAAGGAAAACAATCGGTAAAATTCAGACTAAATTACAGTGCCGACCAATACATTGAATATATATACTCTATTGCCGGCAAAGGTTATAATGTAGCGCTGGACATCCATACAAAAGGGATACAGAATTTAGTTCCACAAAGTCAAAAAACGTTGACCCTTAACTGGAATACCACGTTAAGACAAAAGGAACAAAATATAGAGTCTGAAAGACAAAAATCTACCCTTTACTATAAAGAAGACAATAAGGTAGATCATCTTTCAGAATCAAAAGACGCTGACGAAGCATTGGAGAAAAAAGTGGAATGGATTGCTTTTAAGCAACATTACTTTTCTAGTATCTTGAATGCGAAAGATGGTTTTGTGAATGCTAAAGTGGATGTAAAACATGCAACTGAAACGGATGTCATCAAGTTTTACAATACGAACGCGGAATTAGCATTTGATAACCATAAGGACAATAGCTATTCGTTGAACTTCTTCTTTGGTCCGAACCAATACAATGTGCTGAAAGCGGAGGGTAATGATTATCAATCGATCATCAATATGGGCTGGGGCCCTATGCGTTGGATCAACCAATGGATTACGGTACCAGTATTCAACTTCCTGGATGGTTTCCATATGAGCTACGGTATCGTGATACTCTTATTGACGCTGATGTTGAAATTGATCCTTTCGCCAATGACCTACAAATCCTATGTTTCTATGGCCAAAATGCGCGTATTAAAACCGCAGCTGGACGAGATCAAAGCAAAAGTCGGCGAAGACAACCAAATGTTGATGCAACAGGAGCAAATGAAATTGTACAAACAGGTCGGTGTCAATCCTCTTGGTGGATGCCTTCCCCTCGTATTACAAATGCCTTTTACAATTGCATTCTTCTATTTCTTCCCAAATTTGTTTGAATTGAGAGGACAGAGTTTCTTGTTTATGAAGGACATGTCAACCTATGATACCCTATTCACATTTGCTCCCATCTTTGGATCGTTTAACCACATTTCTTTGATGTGTATCCTGATGACATTAACAACGTTGTTGACCACTTGGTATAACAATGCTACATCAGGCGCTACAGGTCAGATGAAATACATGGGCTATATCATGCCGTTGATTTTCTTCTTTGTGTTGAACAGCTTCCCGGCTGGTTTGAACTACTATTACTTCTTGAGTGCTTTATTTACATTCTTGACGCAATTGGTAATCCGCACCATGGTGAATGATGAGAAAATATTAGCTAAATTGGAGGAGAACAAAAAGAATCCAAAAGCAGAAAAAAAATCAAGCTTCCAGGCTAAAATGGAAGAAATGATGCGTGCTCAACAGCAGGCACAACAAAATAAAAATAAATAGTAACATTTATTCGATTGATAAATAAGGCTTCCAGATTGGAAGCCTTATTTGTTTGTAAACTTTTGTAGCACTTTGCCAAACCAAACGTTAAAAGGGATGTTAATAGGTTAAAATTTAAAATATGAACTTTAAAAACATCGCAATATTGGCCATCTTAAGTATTGGTCTTGGTAGTTGTTCTGTCGTCAACAAGAAGTCGACTGATCAAAGTGAAAACAGTTCGACATCAGCTGTCGTTGGAAAAAAGTGGCAATTAATTGAAATCAATGGGCAGGCGGTAGCGGATCAAATCAATGGTAAAATGCCCTATCTGCAACTGGAGGAAAAACGCTACAGTGCAAGTGGGGGCTGCAATGGCATCGGAGGAGATTTAATACTATCCAAAAATGGAAAAATTAAATTTGCTCAGGGAATGTCAACTATGATGGCCTGTCCGGATATGTCTATCGAACAAGCGCTGTCAAAAAACTTGATCGCTGCAGATAATTACACTGTCAACAATGGTATTCTTAGCCTGAACAAAGCTAAAATGGCTCCATTGGCAAAATTTAAGTTGATCCAGGACGATAAGCAGCAACTTTCTGGAACTTGGGAGCTTGATTATATATCGGGCGCACGCATTGCTTTCGAGGGTCTATATCCCGACCGTAAACCAACAATGATATTTGACGCGGTCAGCGGAAAGGTAAGTGGCAATAGTAGCTGTAACAACTATAATATGACGTTCAAAACCAATGGAAATAGTATTAATTTCGGCCCAATTATGTCAACAAAAATGGCTTGCGAAGGGAATGGCGAAGCAACTTTTTTCTCTACCTTAGAAAAGGTGAACACATACAGTATCAGCGAGAATACCCTAACATTCATCATGGGCGATATTGCCATGATGCGGTTTAAACGCAAATAGTCAAGTTCAGTTTGCGTTTAATTCAGCTAAAAAGGGCTTTGTTGTTTAACAAAGTCCTTTTTAGTAATTCTCGACATCAAGAAACGAAAAGTTAGCCGGAGAGCAGCTACACGAAAGCACTAAATCCAGTTATACTTCGACCAACAATGAGGGAATTAATCTCCTTTGTACCCTCATAGGAATAAATTGCTTCTGCATCCGCCAGAAATCGCGCGACATTATACTCTAACAAAATGCCATTGCCCCCCATAACTTCACGGGCTTTGGAAACAATATCTCTCGTACGCAAAGAACAAAACACTTTTGCCAACGAAGCATGTTCATCTCTTAGCTCACCTTTATCCTGAAGTTCAGATAGCCTAAAGACTAGCGTTTGCATAGCGGTCAAATTGGATAACATTTCAACCAGGTGATTCTGAATAAGCTGAAAAGAGGCGATTGGCTTACCAAACTGCTTCCTTTTTCGGGTATAATCCAATGCATTTTCATAGGCTCCTCTAGCACAGCCCACAGCCATCCAGGCGACCCCGGCTCGCGTCATCTGAAGAACCTTACCTGTATCTTTAAAGGAGTCTGCCTTTTGTAAACGGTCACTTTCAGGAATGATACAATGATTTAAAGTAATGAGGCCATTCTGCACAATACGCAATGCCATCTTATCTTTGATCTTTTCGACAGAAAAACCTGGGTTATCCTTCCTTACAATAAAACCTTTGACTTCTGCATCATCGAGATCCCTAGCCCATATAATTGTAATATCGGAAAAAGTAGAATTTCCGATCCATTTTTTCTGACCATTCAAAACCCAACCATCGGTTGTTTTTTTACAAGTTGTCGTCAATCCGCCTGCAGCCCCCGAGCCCACTTCAGGTTCTGTTAATCCAAACGCACCTATCACCTGCATCTGTTGCATCTTGGGCAACCACTCTTGCTTTTGTTCTTCAGATCCGCAAAGATAGATTGACCCCATTGCCAAACCACTCTGTACGCCAAAGAATGTTGCTACAGAAGCATCCACACGTGCTATCTCAGCCGCTATAATTCCTTCCATCAAAGAACTTCCGCCCATACATCCATACCCATTGTATGTATAGCCACAAATATTTAATGCCGCCAGTTTGGGTACGATTTCAAAAGGAAATTCATCTCTCAACCAATATTTATTAACTATTGGTTTGACTTCGGTCTCCATAAATTCTCTCACCTTCAATTGTAAAGCGCGGTCTGTATCGTTTAATTTACTATCCATCGCATAGAAATCACCATTAATAGGAGGCAATTCTCGCTTTTCCTTTCCGGAATTCAGCATTTTCATTAAACCATGCAGCTGTTTATCATCCATTTTTGATACAGCATCCATAACTGCTCCCAAATCCACTTTTTTTGCTATTTCTTCCAATTTGGCAAAGTCTATCGATTTTGCCAAATCCATTATATTCTTAACTTTATCAAACATATGTGTGTTTTTTTTAAAAGTGCGTACTTCTCAAAATAAGAAAAATAACCGAAAATTGTTTGCTATTTAATAACAGTTGGACCGATACATTTGTCGAGTTAGAGGCTGCACACAACTTATGCACAACAAATAGACAAAGATCCACCCAGCGATTGCCTTACTTAACCCTTGTAACGCTAAAGGATAGCGCAGTCGAAAGCCTCAGATACACGTCTTGCTAAAAAAAATAAAACTTTGATAAACAATCTATTATATAAATTTTTTAAAAAAATGTATTTTTTGGGTTACCTTTTTTGGTTACGTGTATTAACAGATGAAAAAGAAAATTATTTCAATTTAAATTAGAAAATTAGAAAATGAAAAACGCATTAAAATTCGGTTTCTTAGGTTTAGCTTTAACTGTAGCTTTCGCATCTTGTAACAATTCAGAGAAAAAAGCTGAAGGTGCTGCAGATTCAGCTTCTGCTTTAGTTGATTCAGCTGCTAACACTTTAGATTCAGCTGCTAACCACGTAGATTCAGCTGCTGTTAAAGTTGATTCTGCTGCTGCTAAAGTTGATTCAGCTGCTACTAAAAAATAATTTAGGACTGAATAACGCTTTTGGAAGGCCTTTTTTAACAAAAGGTCTTTCTTTTTTCAAAAAGAGAAAAATCTGGGGTTACCTTTTTAATTTATCGGTATTAACCCCTAAATAACAAGATTTAAAAATATTTAATTTTAATAAAATGAAAAACGCATTCAAATTCGGTTTCTTAGGTTTAGCTTTAACATTAGCTTTCGCATCATGTGGTGAAACTGGTAAAACAACTGACGCTGCTACTGATTCAGCTAATGTTGCTTTAGATTCAGCTAACACACAATTGGATTCAGCAAAAACTGCTGTAGATTCAGCAAAATCAGCTGTAGATTCAGCTGAGTCTAAAGTTGATTCAACTAAAGCTGCTCACTAATTTTCTGAAATAGAATTTAGACTTGATAAAAAAGCTTCCTTCACCAAGGAGGCTTTTTTTATATCTGCGCCAATTAAATTGCTAAGCTCCAAGCATTTTTTTACCTTTGCCAAAAAATCATTCAATCTATGGCTTTATCATCTTTAACAGCAGTTACTCCTATCGACGGACGCTATTACAATAACACTCATGAACTTTCAGCATTTTTTTCTGAATTTGCTTTAATAAAATATCGCTTACGCGTGGAAGTGGAATATTTTATTGCATTAGGTGAATCAGGTATTGCACAATTGCAACAATTTGACAAAAGTCTAAATGAGAAATTGCGTGATATTTATAGAAATTTTTCTGAGGAAGATGCTGTTTGGATCAAAAACACAGAGAAAGTTACGAACCATGATGTTAAAGCCGTTGAATATTTTCTGAAAGACCAATTTGAAAAATTAGGACTACAAGACTACCTTGAATTTATTCATTTTGGTTTAACATCCCAAGATATCAATAACACAGCTATTCCGCTTTCTTGGAAAGAAGCTATAAAAGAGAGCTACTCGCCAGCGATTGACGAGTTGCTTCATGAATTAAAATCATTAGCGACGTCATGGTCAGGCATTCCGATGCTGGCCCGTACCCATGGACAGCCTGCATCTCCAACTCGATTGGGCAAAGAATTTTATGTTTTTATTGAACGAATGGAGCGACAGTTACAACTACTCAATCAAGTACCATATTCTGCCAAATTTGGTGGCGCAACAGGTAATTTCAATGCGCATCAGGTTGCTTATCCGGAAACCAATTGGATCAATTTTGGAAATAATTTCGTCAACAATGTCTTGGGTTTGGACCGGTCACAAACCACAACGCAAATTGAACATTACGATAACTTTGCGGCGAGCTGTGATGCTTTAAAACGCATAAACAATATCCTGATCGACTTATGCCGCGATATCTGGACTTATATTTCGATGGATTATTTTAAACAAAAAATCACTGCCGGACAGATCGGTTCATCTGCTATGCCCCATAAGGTCAACCCCATTGACTTTGAAAATGCAGAAGGAAATTTGGGCATTGCAAATGCTATTTTCGAGCATCTCTCCGCTAAATTACCGATTTCACGTCTTCAGCGTGATTTAACAGATTCGACAGTTTTACGTAATATTGGTGTTCCATTTGCACACACACTCATTGCCGTTAAATCGACATTGAGAGGTTTACGAAAATTGATATTAAACGAACAGGCATTGGCTGATGACCTTGAAAATAACTGGGCTGTTGTTGCCGAAGCATTGCAAACCATATTACGAAGAGAAGGCTATCCAAAACCGTACGAAGCGCTGAAAGATCTTACACGTACAAACACGCGGGTAACGAAAGAAACAATCGCAGCGTTTGTCGATCAGCTCCATGTTTCCGATAAAGTTAAAGCAGAACTGAAAGCGATCAGTCCTGCTAACTATACGGGGGTCACTTTATAAGCTTTTACTTATAAATGACCTTAATAAAGCTCCTTTTGATATATATTTGCTTGGAATAAAAAAATAGATAATACATGGCTACGATTAACGTATATACAGAATCTACACCCAACCCTTCTACCATGAAATTCTTGGTCAATAAGTTATTGATCAACGGTAGTGTGGATTTTCCAAATAAAGAAGCAGCACAAGATTCGCCGTTTGCACTTGAATTGTTCAAATTTAATTTTGTAAATGGCGTATTTTTCGCGAGTAACTTCGTAACTATCACCAAAACGGAAGATGCGGAATGGGAAGACATCGAAGCTTTGTTGAAAGATTTTGTAAAAGGGGCTGTAGAGTCTGAACTTGCTGTAAAAACGGTACACCACGACACAGAAGTGAATTTTGAGGGCACCGAAACTGAAGTAAAGATACAACAAGTTTTACACGATTATGTACGACCTGCTGTTGAACAGGATGGGGGTGCCATACATTATAAATCATTTAATGAAGGTGTGGTAACGGTTGAACTAAAGGGTTCTTGTAGTGGTTGTCCATCATCGACAATTACTTTAAAAGCAGGCATTGAAGGATTGTTGAAGCGCATGGTTCCGGAAGTGACTGAAGTTGTTGCTGAAGCCATGTAATCTTAGCTTCACATTTATAATAAAAAGGATTCGGCAATTAGTAGTGCTGAATCCTTTTTTTATGTCCGGTAATGTAAAAGGTCTGAAAATATCCAGCGTATCAAAGTACTAGTCAGGTAGGCAAAACTCCTCGGCTTCACTAGCATTTTTTGATTGCTATCCTGCGAACCTTCTTCTGAAGCGGCTTGATATTCGGGCATAAGTCAATATAAATTCATTTTTTAACAAGCATCTAGCTTAAAAATAGTTAACTTTACGACCAATTGTGAAACCAACAAAAAAAATGAGTGCAGATATTATCAAACTAGAACAAATTGCATCACAGGTAAGACGTGATATCGTACGTATGGTACACGCTTGTCAATCAGGACACCCAGGTGGTTCGTTAGGTTGTACAGATTACTTTGTGGCGCTTTATTTCAATGCAATGAAACGNNCAAGGATTATCTGTTGCAATTGGTGCCGCACAGGCAAAAAAATTGAATAAAGACAATAATCTAGTTTATGTATTAATGGGTGATGGTGAATTGCAGGAGGGCCAAGTTTGGGAAGCTGCAATGTATGCACCACACAACAAAATAGACAATCTGATCGCTACTGTTGACTACAACAAAGCGCAAATTGACGGATCTACGGATCAAGTATTATCTCTTGGTGATCTTCGTGCAAAATGGGAAGCGTTCGGCTGGGATGTGATGGAAATTGCGAAAGGCAATGATATGAACGCTGTGGTAGCTGGTTTGGCAGAAGCCAAGTCACGTACAGGAAAGGGTAAACCTGTCATCATCCTAATGCATACCGAAATGGGCAGTGGTGTTGATTTTATGATGGGCTCTCACAAATGGCATGGTGTTGCTCCAAGTGACGAACAATTGGCGTCGGCGTTGAATCAGCTTACAGAAACTTTAGGAGATTACTAGAATGAAAAAATATACTTATACAGAGTCAAAAGATACACGTTCAGGATTCGGAGCGGGCTTATTGGAAGCGGGAAAGCAAGATGAAAATGTGGTTGCATTATGTGCTGATTTGATCGGTTCGTTAAAAATGAACGATTTTATTAAAGAGTTTCCAGAGCGCTTTTTCCAAATCGGTATTGCGGAAGCAAATATGATGGGTATTGCAGCCGGGTTGACTATCGGCGGTAAAATCCCATTCACGGGTACGTTCGCGAATTTCTCTACTGGCCGTGTTTACGATCAAATTCGCCAATCGATTGCATACTCTGACAAAAATGTAAAAATTGCTGCATCGCACGCGGGTTTGACATTGGGTGAAGATGGTGCAACTCACCAAATCTTAGAAGATATTGGTTTGATGAAAATGCTACCAGGAATGACGGTGATCAATCCTTGCGATTTTAATCAAACAAAAGCGGCTACTATTGCAGTAGCTAAATATGAAGGTCCAGTTTATTTGCGTTTTGGCCGTCCTGTTGTTCCTAACTTTACCCCTGCTGATCAAGAATTTGTTATTGGTAAGGCGGTGTTATTAAATGAAGGAACAGATGTTTCCATTATTGCTACGGGTCACTTAGTGTGGGAAGCTATACAAGCTGGGGAAAAATTGGCAGAATTAGGTATTAACGCCGAGATTATCAATATCCATACAATCAAACCTTTGGATGAGGAGGCTATTTTGAAATCTGTTGCCAAAACGAAATGTGTGGTAACGGCAGAAGAGCATAATCGTCTTGGTGGTTTAGGTGATAGCGTGGCTCAGGTACTAACAAGAGAGTTACCTACTCCGCAAGAGTATGTTGCTGTCAATGATAGTTTTGGGGAATCAGGTACTCCTGCTCAGTTGATGGAGAAATACGGTTTGAATGCAGCAGCTATTGTTGCAGCGGCTCAAAAAGTAATCAAAAGAAAATAACAATACTACGCAGGTCAATATATGGATGACGCTTTAATTATAGCAAAGTTCGCTGAAGAAAGTACGCGAGAAGAAGCTTTCCGTTTATTGTTGAAGAAATATCAACAGAAGATTTATTGGCATGTGCGAAGAATGGTCATCGATCATGACGACGCGGACGATGTTGTGCAGGATATCTTTGTGAAAGTATGGAAGAATCTTGGAAACTTCCGAGAAGACTCGCAACTATATACTTGGCTTTATCGCATTGCAACGAATGAATGTATCACCTTCTTAAATAAGAAAAAACAAAAGCAGAACGTGTCGTTGGATGACGACACGACTGCTTATTTGGCAGAAACACTTGCTGATGGCAATTACTTTAGCGGCGACAAGGCTCAAATGAAATTACAACAGGCGCTGTTGACCTTGCCGGAGAAACAGAAATTGGTTTTCAATATGAAATATTTTGAAGACATGAAATATGACGAGATTTCAGAAGTACTCGGAACGAGTGTTGGGGCGCTTAAAGCTTCATATCATTTAGCCGTCAAAAAAATTGAGGCTTTTTTTAACAACAATGATTAAACCTTTTGGCTAAATTAGGCTCTAACAGATACTATGAAGGAAAATGGCACATATCATGATGGGCTGGAGCCTAACAATCTTCCAGCATCGTTGCGTAAAAATCCATTTGACTTACCGGAAAATTATTTCAATGATCTAGAATCAAAAATAATTACGCAAGTCAAATTGGTTGAAAGCAAAGACACCGTCTTTGAGGTTCCAGAAGGATATTTTGACAATCTCTATGATGTCATTGTGTGTAAAATAGCGGAAGATAATTTAAAAAGTCAAGTCATAGTGGACGGTTTCGAAATTCCTGAAAATTATAGTTCTGAGCTTTCAGGATCTATTCTCAGCCAAATTTCAGAAGACGCATTAAAAGAAAAAGTTTCATCTGATGGTTTTACAATGCCTCATGATTACAACCACGTCCTTGAAAATTCTATTTTTTCACGTATAGCTGAACACGAATTGAAGGATACAGTTCTTACAGATGGATTTTTGACGCCAGTTGACCATGAGAAAACCTTAGAATTGACTATTTTATCGCGTATTGCTGAAGAAAAATTAAAAGAAACTGTTGATACTACCAATTTTGATGTACCCCAACATTATTTTGAGAATCTGTCAGATCGAATTATTAACGCTGTACAGGAGGTTGAAAAAGATGTTACACCTATCCATCGCATAGGCAGGCCAAAAAAATGGTATGCTCGTTACGCTGTCGCTGCATCTTTTGCGGCCATGTTGAGTATGGGGGGGTACTGGGGCTATCAATATCTACAACAAAATGTTGTTGCTGCAGATGGGATCACAGAGGAGCAACTGAGCCAGCATTTATCTGAAATTCCTAAGCAAGAAATCATCAATTACCTTGCAGCGTCAGCGTCTGGTGATGATATGATATATATGTCCCAATATACTGATGAAGCTAATCTCCCTACTAATGGATTTGGCAGCAATTTATCTAAACAAGAAATAGAAGATTATCTAAATTATACCTTATAATGATGTTCAAGAAAAAATACATATGGATAACATTGTTCTTTAGTATATTTTCTATTGCCTTGAGCTTTGCACAAGACAAAAATCGATTTCAAGCTATAGAAAATGAAAAAATAGCTTACATTACTAAAGAACTAGATTTGACGCCAAGAGAGGCTCAGCAATTCTTCCCACTCTATAATGAGTATAGTCAAACACTTTGGGATATCAGAAAAGAAAAGTTAAATGGTGCTACTAAAAACAGCTTTAGAAATGGTTCGAGAGATATATTACAGTACGATGCGAAAGAAGTGGAGATCAAAAAGGAATACCGGGCTAAATTTGCCAAAGTGATTGGCAACGCGCGGGCATCGCAATTTTTCGAAGTTGAGCAAGAATTTAGGGAACATCTTTACAAATCCCTGCAGAATAGAAGAAAATAATCTTAAAAATAGAAAAGAAGTCTTAAAGACTTCTTTTTTATTTTCGGACATTTGTAATATCATGTTAAGCAACAGAGAATTATTTTTAATGAATACTGCTCAAACATCTAGCTCTCCTAGATTGGTTGAAGTGGTAAAGGCTGAAGGTGTTTACCTTTATGGCCCCAATGGAGAAGAATATATGGATTTAGTCTCCGGGTTTAATGTCAGCAATATAGGCCATCGTCATCCAAAAGTGTTAGAGGCCATAAAATCACAATTGGATAAATACTTACATGTCACCGTTTATGGTGAATTTGTGCAGGTTCCTCAAGTGCAGTTTGCAACAGAATTACTCGCAGAGCTCCCTGCTCATTTTCAATCTGTTTACTTCACTAACAGCGGAACTGAAGCGGTAGAGGGTTCCATGAAAATAGCAAAGAAATATACTGGCCGTAGGCAGATTATAGCTGCAAAAAAAGCCTATCATGGCAGCACACAGGGTGCACTCAGTCTGATCGGAAACGACGAGTATCGTAAAGCGTATGCTCCTCTCCTACCCGAAATAGATTTTATCGAGTTTAATGAGCTGGAAGACCTAACAAAGATTACCGAACAAACTGCTGCAGTTATACTCGAAGCTATTCAGGGGGAAGCTGGTGTTCGGGTGCCAGACATCGCTTACATGCAAGCCGTCAGAAGACGCTGTGATGAAACTGGTACCTTACTCATCTTTGATGAGATCCAAACTGGCTTCGGCCGGACAGGCCGTCTTTTCGCTTTTGAACACTTTGGTATTGTTCCCGATATCTTGATGCTCGCCAAAGGTATAGGCGGCGGTATGCCCTTGGGGGCTTTTATTGCAGCAAAGGAAGTTATGGATGTTATTAAAGATAATCCTATGCTTGGGCACATCACGACTTTTGGTGGCCATCCTGTGAGTTGTGCAGCAGCTCTGGCTTCGTTAGCAGTCATCAAAACAGAAAATTTAGTTGAGCAGGTAGAAAGAAAAGCTCTTTTATTCAAAGAAAAGCTCAAACATCCTGCGATCAAAGAAATTCGCGGATTAGGTCTTATGATGTGTCTTCAATTGCACTCTTTTGATCAGGTTTACAATGTGAGCAGGTACTGTGCTGAGAATGGGGTAATGATTGATTGGTATCTGCATTGTGAAACAGCCCTGCGTGTAGCTCCGCCATTGACGATTACAGAACTTGAAATCGAAAAAGCGTGTAATATCCTTATAAAAGGTTTGGAAAAGTATGCTTAAAAGTATGTAACTTTAAGCATAATAAATCCTCATAATAAACAAAAACCTAATAATGAATACGAACCGCAGATCATTTATCAAGAAAAGTATCATTGGCACCGGTCTTTTGAGTGGCGCCAGTTTACTAGGAAACGAAGTTTTCGCCCATGAATCAACATCCAGTGCCTCAAAAATAAGTTTAAATAACGACGACATTATTTTATTCCAGGGCGACTCCATTACAGATGTGGGTCGGGATAGGAATAACAGAAATGCCAATGACACTGGTGCGCTGGGTCACGGTTACGCTTTATTGGCCGCTAGTCAACTTTTAAATAAATATCCAGCAAAGAACCTCAAAGTTTATAATACAGGTATCAGTGGCAACCGTGTACCGGACCTACAGAAGCGTTGGCAGGAAGATACATTGGCCATTAAACCAACAGTATTAAGCATTTTGATTGGTGTAAACGACTTTTGGCGCACGATTGATCGGGGCGCACAAACTACAGTTGATGAATATAAATCCCAATATCAACAATTATTGCAGGAGACGCTACAAAAGCTTCCCAATGTCAAACTGATCATTGGAGAACCCTTTGCGGTCAAAGGGGTGGGCCATATTACTGATGCTTGGTATCCAAAGTTCTTGGCTTATCAAGAATCTGCCCGTGAAATAGCAAAAGAATTTGGGGGAATCTTAATTCCCTATCAAAAAATATTTGATAATGCTCAAAAGAATGCTCCTGGTGCCTACTGGGCGGCAGATGGAGTTCACCCCACACTTGCTGGGGCACAGATGATGGCATCCGCCTGGATGGAATGCATTAAATAAAAATAGCGAGCGGATATCGTACTGGATATTCGCTCGCTATTTTTAACAGACGACACAATTGCTATTGTTTATTTTCAAGTTTAAATCTCTTTGTATTGCGTTTTTTGTAGATCGGGAAGAAAATAAGCTACAATACCGATCAAAGGAAGATAAGAACATAAGTGATAAATAAACTCGATAGAAGTGTGATCTGCCTGCCAGCCTAGCACAGCTGATCCTATTCCGCCCATTCCAAATGCAAAGCCGTAAAATAAACCGGAAACCATGCCTAGTTTTTTCGGCAATAGCTCCTGTGCATAAACAATAATCGCTGGAAAAGCTGATGATAAAATTAATCCGATCATGACGATCAATATCCCCGTCATGGTAAGTCCTACGTAGGGTAAAGCCAATGCAAATGGTGCAACACCCAATACAGAAAACCAGATAACATATTTTCGGCCAAATCGATCGCCGAATGCTCCTCCTAATAGGGTTCCGACAGCAACTGCAATAAGAAAATAAAAGAGATAAACCTGGGCTTCTACTTCACTAATCCCAAATTTTTTAATGGTATAAAACTGAAAGTAATTTGTGATACTGGCGATATAGAAATATTTTGATACGATCAACAATAGGAGGATAATCACAGTCATGACGATCCGCCCATTGGGTAAATCTGGCACGCGTATCGCTCGCTTGGTAGATTTAGCTGTATTTCGAAGCCTTTCTTTATACCAACTTCCGATATAATAAGATATAAATTGGCCAATGATTGTGAATAGGCACATCCATGCGATTGCCTGCTGCCCTCTCGGTAAAATCAAAAAAGCGACAATAATTGGGGCCATAGCTGTCCCTGCATTTCCGCCGATCTGAAAAATAGATTGTGCCATACTCCTTCTTCCACCTGACGCCATGTAAGCGACGCGAGACGACTCGGGATGAAAAATTGAGGATCCAACCCCAACGAGAAAGACTGAACATAAGATCCATTCATAACTATTTGCTTTTGAAAATAAAAGCATACCAAGGAGAGAAAAAGACATTCCGATAATCTGCGAATATGGAACAGGATGTTTGTCTGTAAATGAGCCCACAACAGGCTGGAATATTGATGCTGCTATCTGATAAACCATTGTGATCATTCCAACCTGCGAAAAGCTCAGATGATGTTCTTCTTTGAGCAAGGGATATGTCGCTGGTATCACTCCCTGAATCATGTCATTCAAAAGGTGCACCATGCTTACGGCAAATAAAATAGAAAAGATAGGTCTACTCGATTTTTCTTGTATCATGACGTTGTTCAAAAATTAAAAAGGTTGGTTTTCGCAAACCAACCCAAATTATCTTCATGTAATAAATTATAACACGCGGACCAACAATCCTTTCAGATATTCTCCTTCGGGAAAAGAGGCCCGCACAGGATGGTCCTCAGGTTGATGAAACTGTCTGATAAACTGAATTTCCTTACCTGCATCCAACGCTGCCCAAGCAAGCACTTGTTTGAAGGTATCCATATCCATCGCGCCTGAACAAGAAAAGGTTGCTAACAAACCACCACTATTTAACAACATCAATCCACGGCGGTTCAGATCTTTGTAAGCTCGAGATGCTCTTTCCAAGGCTGATCGTGATGGTGCATACTTAGGCGGGTCTAAGACTATCATATCAAATTTTTCACCCGCATCGATGAATTTGCATAATTGCTTGTTTACATCCGCCAATATTGCTTTATGTCGACTGGGTTCAAATCCATTTTCAACAATATTCTTTTCTAGGGTTTCAATAGCCAGCGCAGAGCTATCTACGGAAATGACTTCTGATGCCCCGTTTTTCAGACTATTCAATGTAAAGCCACCAGAATAGCAAAAACAATCCAGGACTCGCTTATTAGAAACGTAGTTAGCTGTCAGCTGACGGTTTTCTCGTTGGTCGCAATAGAATCCGGATTTTTGTCCATCAATAATGTTCACCTTATAATGGATACCATTTTCGACAACGTCAACAAATTCTGGTGGAAGTTCTCCATACAAAAGCCCATTGGTGTCGGGTAGTCCCTCATGTTCACGGGATTTCAGATCGCTACGTTCATAAATTCCTTTTGGCTGTAGCAAAGCATTCAATTCGTCGATAATAATTGATTTAACTTTTTCAAGTCCAACTGCGTGAACCTGAATAGATATAAAATCTGCATATTTATCTGCAATAAGTCCAGGAAGAAAATCTGCTTCAGCAAAGATTAGACGAACAGTATTCGTCACGTCTTTCTGTAATAGGTGCTGTCGTGCCGCAACAGCCTTTTGGACGCGTGAACGCCACCACGCTGCATCAATCGGCACTTGAGGATTCCATTCTAACAAACGAATGGCCACGCGCGAGCTATTGTGAAATAGCCCATAGGCAATAAATTCACGTTCAGCATTGTAAACACCAACAACTTCGCCATCCTCAATTTTATCGGACAATGATTTAATTGCTCCAGAAAATACCCAAGGATGCAATTGCCACGCAGCTTTATCCTTACCCTTATTCAAATAAACTGATTTCATTACTGCAAAATTAACGTATTAATTCGACATCATGACGAAACTTTCTGGATAAAACCTCGCTCTTTGTCAACACGTCATACTTTTTTTAAATTATTCCTTCCGTGTAAAAGAACCGCTATTTGTGAATGAAAGCAAAAAGGGCTCCGAAAGGAGCCCCCAGCATTTAATTATGGTTGATTAGATATTTTTTGAATGCTTCAAAATCGACTTTTAAAGGTTCAGCTAACTTTTCCTTTCCTTGCAAAGCTTCTGCTCCTTTAGGCAGAACTATCTTTTCAAACACATCTACAGCGATTGCATCAGGGAATTTGCAGGGATGAGCAGTAGATAAGAAAACCGAAGCATAGTGACCAGGATACTCATTTGCATAGGCACGAGCGCCAAGCCATGCGATTGCTGTATGTGGACAGGCGATATAGTTCGATTCTTTAAATAACTTCTGCATTCCTCTTTCTGTTTCTTCGTCTGTAAAAGTATAAGAAGATAACATACTTTTTAATTCGTCCACATCTCCTCCAAAGATATCCTGTATACGAACCCAGTTGCTCGGGTTTCCGACATCCATTGCATTGCTCAATGTTTGTACTGAAGGCAGCGGTTCATATTTGCCTGATGAAAGAAATCTAGGTACGGTATCATTTACATTTGTTGCCGCAACAAAATGTTTGACAGGTAGCCCCATCTTATAAGCTAATAGGCCTGCCCCAATATTACCAAAATTACCACTCGGTACTGTAAATACGACCTCATTGATTCCTTGCGACTTTAATTGCGCATACGCATAAAAGTAATAGAATGTCTGCGGGATCAATCGTGCTATATTAATTGAATTAGCTGAAGTCAACCGTAAGACAGCATTCAGTTCGGGATCATTGAAAGCCTGTTTCACTAATGCCTGGCAATCGTCAAATGTACCTTCCACTTCAATTGCACGAATGTTTTGTCCATTCGTAGTCAATTGTAATTCCTGAACCTCGGACACTTTACCTTTGGGGTATAAGATGGTTACACGCGTTCCCTCAACACCCAAAAATCCCAAGGCAACAGCTCCACCAGTATCGCCAGATGTCGCAACAAGCACATCCAGTAATTTATCATCCGTCTTCGAAAAATAACCCATCACTCTGCTCATAAACCGGGCACCAAAATCCTTAAAGGCGTAAGAAGGTCCATGGAAAAGTTCGAGCACAGCTGTGCTGTCGGTCAAGAATTTTACGGGAGCATCAAAGTTAATCGCGTCGTTCACGATTTGTTTTAAATCTTCTTTGGGAATATCATCCCTCAAGAGCGTGTAAGCGACTTCAAATGCAATCTCCTGTAAAGAATGCTGCTGAATATTCTTAATAAATAATGGATCCAATTGAGGGATCGCTTCCGGCATATACAACCCTTTGTCTGCTGGTAGCGAATTGAAGACCGCATCTTTAAAGGAAACTTCTAATGTTTTATTATTTGTGCTATAAAATTTCATATGTAATATTCTTTTTTTTTTAAGGCCATATGAAACATCCCGTTTTAATTTGAATTGATATTTTCACATGGATATTTCACTTTGTTATCTTTTTAAGAGGTAAATATGAATTAACCTTAGATTTGATAGACCGCTATGCTGTAAATAACTTTTGATCTAATATTCGGGGGCCTTCTACATTGACACGGGAAACGTATCCAAAACTATCAATTTCATTTTCTTTGAGATGAGTTTGAATTTTGTCTGCGATATCCTCTGCTATTTTCTCGTCTCGTGTTATTGCCACAACTGATGGTCCAGAGCCAGAAATACCGAAACTTAAGGCACCGTGTTTTAGAGCAATCTCTTTCATTTCATAAAATTGAGGGATTAAAATAGCTCGCGTCGGTTCGATAAGAACGTCTTTCATGCTTCGCGCAAGGAGATCATAATCTTCTTTGAACAAAGCAGCTACCAATCCCGCGATATTACCCCACTGGGTGACAGCGTCTTTTAATAGTACTTTATCTTTAATAAGTTGTCTAGCGTCGCGTGTGGGAACATCGACCTGTGGAAAAACGACTGCAGCAACGAGTTCTTTAGGCGAAGGAATGGAAATCACATCCAAAGGTTCATTTCCCCGAATTAGCGTTATGCCTCCATAGAGTGCTGGTGCCACATTATCAGCATGTCCCGTACCACAGGCCAAGCGCTCGCCTTCGACACAGAATGGCAATAATTCTTCTTTTGTCAAGGGGTTACCCAGCATGGCATTGATGGCAAAAAGCCCTGCCACGGTGCTGGCTGCGCTAGAACCTAAACCCGATCCGATAGGCATATGTTTATGTAATTCAATTTCCACACCGACCTTTGAAGAAATATTCAGAGCCTGTAATAAATACTGAACGCAGGCAGAAACGGTATTTTTACCTGGATCAAGGGGCAATCTTCCATCGTCGCCTGTTATTTTACGAATAGTTACCCCGGGTTGTGTAGTGCGCCGCATGACCACCTCGTCGCCTGGCGCCTCAACCGCAAAGCCCAGTATGTCAAAACCACAGATCATATTGGCGACAGTTGCAGGTGCAAAGACACGAACTTCGGACAGCATGCTGTCTAAATTTACAATCTTATCTTTCAGATACTCTACATTTAAATTATTAGCCATCATGTAATTGTTATTTTCCTTGAATCGTTTTTATGCTCCAACATTGACTAAATCGGCAAATACACCCGCAGCTGTTACTTCAGCCCCAGCCCCCGGACCTTTTACTACTAAAGGACGTTCTTTATAGCGCTCTGTTGTAAATGATATAATATTGTCACTACCCGATAATGCATAGAAAGGGTGGTTTTCATCAACAAACTGAATCGCAATGGATACTTTTCCATTTTCCAATTTTCCGATGTAGCGTATTACTTTATTTTCATCTTCAGCTTTCTTCTTCATGCCTTCGAAATAGTCATTTTCGCGCTGCAATTCTGCGTAAAACGCATCTACGGATTCAGCTTTCAAACATGCCGGCGGAAGTATTGAACCCAGGTCTACGTCCTCGGCTTCCACAGGATATCCGGCATCCCTAGCTAATATGAGCATTTTACGCATAAAATCTATACCGCCTAAGTCGTCCCTTGGATCTGGTTCAGTATAGCCTAGTTCCTGTGCCTGTTTAACAACATCATAAAAAGAAGCATCAGCTTTAAAATTGTTGAAGATATACGAGATTGTTCCAGATAAAATAGCCTCTATCTTGACAATACGATCACCACTCAACATCAAGTCTTTGAGTACGCGGACGATAGGTAGTCCCGCGCCTACGTTTGTCTCATAAAAAAAGTCCACACCGTGTCGATGAGCGGTATCGCGTAGTGTTTTATATTGCTCATACTTACCTGAGTTCGCAATTTTATTGCAGGTGACGATCGAAATATTGGATTTAAAGATGTCTTCATAATAGGTAGCTGGTAATTTGCTCGCGGTATTATCTATAAAAACACAGTTTGGCAGATTGAGTGCCTTCATACGTTCAATAAACAAGGCCAAGTCTGATTCAGTTCCATTTCTGTCGAGTTCATTAGACCAATTATTTAAATCAACACCTTCGGTATTAAAAAGCATCTTACGGCTATTCGAAATTCCGACGACTTTAATTTCGATATCGTTTTTATCCAGTAGGAAATCATGTTGACTTTCCAGCTGTTTAAATAAAGTTGCGCCGATGTTGCCCGTACCAATATTAAACACATGAAGGGTTTTCTTTAGCTCGGCAAAAAAAGCGTCGTGTACAGCGTTAAGCGCCTTCGCCAGATCTTCCTTACCTATAATAACAGATATATTGTATTCAGATGAGCCCTGTGCTATAGCGCGAACGTTAATGCCATTCCTCCCTAGCGCGGCAAATAATCGACCGGACATACCAGGTGTCTTTTTCATATTTTCGCCAACGATGGCCAAGACTGAAAGGTTATCTTCAATCGCTGGAACGATGAGCTTATTGGCTTGGATCTCCAATTCAAACTCCACTTCGATTAATTGTATCGCGCGTTTGGCGTCAGATGGGTTTACAGCAAATGTGATGCTATGTTCGGAAGATGACTGCGTAATTAACACAACATTGATTTGCTCTCTAGCCAATAAAGTAAAAAGCCTTCCGCTAAAGCCCGACTTGCCGATCATGCCTGAACCACTTAGATTGATAACCGAAATATCCGATATAGAGGAAATTCCTTTTATTGGTAGCGCTGTTTTGCCGCTATCAAACTGAATGACGGTTCCGGAGAAATCAGGCTCAAAGGTATTTCTAATAACAATCGGAATTTTCTTCAAGAAAGCAGGGATCATGGTAGGAGGATAAATCACCTTAGCACCAAAGTAAGACAATTCCATGGCCTCGGTATATGATAAAACAGGTAAAGAAAAAGCTTTTTTTACAATGCGTGGATCCGCGGTCAACATGCCATTTACGTCTGTCCAAATTTCAATAGCTGCCGCGTTTAATATGGATCCGAAGATAGCTGCTGTATAATCTGAACCGCCTCTTCCTAGAGTGGTAATACGACCGTTTTCGTTACTACCGATAAAACCCGTCACAAATAATAATTTATCGCCATGTGATATGTATAGTGATTTCACCAATTGCTCGGTCAATGTTTCATTTAAATGCGCATTACCAAAGTTCGAATCAGTTTTCACATAGTGAGAAGCATCCACAAATAATGATTCTGGAACATATTGTTCCATCACTTTAGATACCATATAATTCGAACAACGCTCGCCGTAGCTTAATATCAAATCTTTGCTTTGATAGCTCAGCTCTTTTAGTGCAAAAATTCCTTGAAGAAGATCTTCTATTTCATTAAAAAATAATTTCAGCTTTGTAAATACAGGATTTTGATATTTCACAGCCAGAAGTTCTTTCACTACTGTAAAATGCCTATCTTCCAAGGATTTCAGTCCCTCTGAAAAGGATTTTCCTTCTGCAGCGTCCTCAGCTAACTGCGTAAGCAAATTTGTCACACCCGACATAGCTGACAACACAACCAACGGTTTTTCCTTTGCATCATAAGATTTTTTCACGATGCCCAGGACTGCCTTTAAGCTTTCTACTGTACCGACTGATGTGCCTCCAAATTTTAAAACTTTCATGCTACTTTATACTGTTTGTTTAGATTGATGATTTTACGATAAAAAAAGAAGCGCTTTCCTGTTTTGAGGAAAGCGCTTCTAAATATTGTGTCTACAATTATATACAACGAAACTACTTCCTCCTGAGTCTTATCCCGGTGGTAATAATAATCGACGTAATAATTGAAGTTGTGTTCATTGCTTTTAATTATGTTCTGTAAATATAGAACAAATATTATCACTTTACCAAAGAAAATTAATATTTTTTTTAAGATTCACAATAGTAACCTCATTGAGGTGGTATTTTATCATCACATAAGTACGCTAAAATAGCGTAGGTGCTGTCCTTAATAAATACGGAAACGCACCAGATAAAATCGTTCTTAACAAGTATAAATACATCTTTGAAGATGTTAAAATTGTTAAAATTTCGTTAAATACGTGAAAATAAATTTGACCTTAAACTGTTATTGTATTATATTCGCAACAGTGCTGTCCAAAATAGATGACAGTATTCAATTTTTAAAAGTTAAATGTTGTACAAAAAAGCGATTTAATGAAAACAAAGAAATTTATAGCGTCAATGCTATTTATCGGCTTATGTCTAGTGTCGCAGGCACAAACCAACAGAAACTCCAAACCAGAATCAGATCCTGACAACTTAGCGAAGGAATACTTTTCACAAATCATGGGAGTTGCAGTATCAGCAACCACAAACACCAAACTTTATCAATTTGTTTATGAATGGCTAGGTACTCCTTACCGTTTAGGAGGAGATTCAAAGAGAGGCATTGATTGTTCAAAATTTTCTTACGAATTATACGACAAAGTGTTCAACACATCGCTGGGGTATAATAGCAGAAATCAGTACTCTCAAGTAAAAACTGTCGAAAAGAATGAACTTAAAGCTGGTGATTTGGTATTCTTCAAAATTAGAAGTAGAAGTATTACCCATGTAGGGGTTTATATCGGAGATAATAAATTTGCACATGCATCTTCTAGTAAAGGTGTCATGATCAGCAACCTAGATGAGCCATACTGGCGACGTTATTACTACAATGGAGGTCGTTTACCAGAAGATAATAGAACGCTTACTGCGGAGATAATCAAAGCAGAAAAAGATAATAAATTGAATTAATAGGATTAGATTCACTCTCTGAAAGTCCAAAGCGTTTAACTCGTTTTGGACTTTTTTTATACAATATAATATCCTATTTTTACCCAATAATCATTGGAAATACTATTATGTCTTCAAAGAAAACCCTCATCTTAAATAAAGAACAAATAAAACAAAAATCTATTCGGATTGCCTATCAAATATTGGAAGACAATTTTGAAGATGAAACGCTCGTATTGGTAGGTATTGCTGACCGGGGCTATGTATTTGCTCAACGTCTTCAAGCAATTTTGCAGGACATTTCAGACAAAGAGATTCTATTGATTAAGGTCACAATGAAGAAGACCAGCAGGTCATTAAGCGCAAACACAGACTTAGCTGTTGACATTGCAAAAGACAAGACGATTATCCTTGTTGACGATGTACTCAATAGTGGCAGGGCACTAGCTTATGGGCTGGGTGTATTTTTGAATGTACCGTTAAAAAAAATGAGAACTGCTGTATTAATTGATAGAAGTCACCATAAGTTCCCAATATTTAGCGATTACTATGGTACAAAGCTTTCTACGATATTACGGGAGCACGTAACTGTTACGCTCGAAGAATTTGACAATGAAGAGGATGCAGCATGGTTAATTTAAACCATGCTGTTATTTTTTTGAGACTTTCAATTTCATACCTGGTTTTATCCGGTTTCCGCTCAAATCGTTTTCACTTTTAAGCCGGCCCACTGAAGTACCATTTTTATCTGCAATCTCAGATAATGTATCGCCTTTCTTTACGACATAGTAAGCTGTACGTGTGGTGTTGGCTACATGCTGCTGGCTTTTCTTTGCAGATCGTTCTGTATTACGGGCTAATTTTGTATTTACAAAATCATCCTTCTTTTTTATTATTAGGTTTTGTCCAGGAACAATTTGATTGCCGCGCAGATTATTCCAGGATTTTATATCCTGAACTGTCACGTCAAACTTATCAGCAATGGAAGCGAATGTTTCGCCAACTTTCACTTTATACTTTCCATTGAGTAGGGTCTGCACTATGTTTTCATTTTGGATTGCATTTGACGGGGCGACTGGCGTATTAAGTGCTGCATACAACTCTTCTGTAGCAATTTTCTTGTCCACTACAGGTAACACTAACCGCAATGGGGCATCCTCGGTACCATTTAATACATTCTTCTTAAAACTAGGATTTAATGCGCGTAATGTTTCTTTAGACACCTGTAATGCATCTGCTATTTGGTTCAATGATATCCGCTTATTGATATCCAAGATCTGCGTTCTTAATGAAAGTTCGGTATCTGCCGCATTGATATTATTTTCATCTGCATACTTCATCGCATAGGTCATAGCGATAAATTTCGGGATATAGTTTTGAGTTTGTTGTGTCAAATAAGGTGCAACATCCCAAAAAGTTGCCTTCTCCTTTCCTGAGCGCTGAATTGCACGGCTAACAGCTCCTTTACCGCCGTTATAGGATGCTATCGCTAATAGCCAATCGCCGTATTTCTCATAAGCCTCTTTTAAAATCTTTGCGATTGCATAGCTGGAGGCGATCGGATCCATACGCTGGTCGGTATAACTGTCTACTGTAAGGTGATAAGTTTTGGCTTCGTAATACATTAACTGCCATAAACCTGTCGCTCCTGCACTGGAAATATCGCGCGGATTTAGGGATGATTCAACTACACTAAGGTATTTGAGTTCGCGTGGCACACCGACCTCATCCAAAATTTTATCAAACAATGGAAAATAGTATTGTCCTAATCCCATCATTCTACACATATAAGGATTATAATTGTCTGAGGTGTATTTCGCCACCAGCTCTTTCACTCGAGGCGAGTAGTCTAGTGGGACCTCTCGTTCTATTGCCTTCAATTTCCGAACCAGCTGTATATCTTCGTCTGTTATTTCCGAATGCTGCTGTCCATTATTCCCCGTAGATTTTATACTATCTAGGTATTGGTAAATCTCCTGTTTTTCCTTTTCGATGCTTTTTTGAAAGAAGTTTTGAGCTGCTTCTTTCATACCTTCTACAGCGCTTTCTTGGGCCTTAAGTGGCAGCACAAAGCATACCCCTCCTAGTAATGAAATTAACGCCTGTTTTCCGATCATAAATTTACTGTTAAATCCGAGTTTGATTGATCTACTGAAAAATCAACAATAATCTAAACGCTTAGAAATGGGTTTTAGTATAAATATGGTTTTCGCCCTATTCAGCTTTAGGTCGAGTATAAAACAAAATACGATTTTGCTCCTCGCAAAATCGTATCCATGCTATAATGGGATCTAAACTTCCCTTATTTATTATCTTCTACCTCAGTTTTTTTCTCTGTTGGAGAGTCCTCTTTTTGGCCATCTTTAAATTCCTTAACGCCCTTACCCAACCCGCGCATCAATTCGGGAATCTTCTTGCCACCAAATAATAGTAACAATATTACTACAATGACAATTAACTCTTGCCCCCCGATTCCCATGATTAATAATGATGTTGACATAACTATAATTTCTTGTTTTTCAATTCTTTTAAACTAAATTTCTCGCTCTCCTTACAAATGTAAGGATAATTATTAAATATAGTAATTATTTCTTATCTAGCCAACCATGACATCGGGTTAAGTGGTGTCGTTCCCTGTAACACAGAAAACTCTACCATCGGAACCCCAGTATCTGAGTCGACATCAGCTGTTCCTATGGTTTGTCCTGTGCTTATTTTTTGTCCTTTTGAAACATTTACACCTGCCAAATTCATATACACTGTAAAGTATTCCCCATGTTTAATCATGACAATACGCTGTCCCATCATTGAAACTATACTTAACACTTCTCCATTAAATACTGCTTTCACAGCTGCACCGCTCGACGTTTGAATTTTAACCGTCTCATGATCCCAATTGACGTTTCTACCAACACTTTCTGAACCAAACTCTTGCATGATCTTCGCATTGGAAACAGGCCAAGGTAAACTACCGCGATTAGATCTAAAATCATTCGAAAGTTTAACAGCTTCCGGTGTGCTGCGCAAGATCTCAGAATCTGATTTTCGCGCAGTATTGCTGCTTTTTGAACTTGCGGCATTTTTATTTTTTGTATTCGTTGTAGGCTCATTTGCTTTACGATTTCGCTCAGCTGCAGCTTCAGCCGCACGGCGCGCAGCCTCAGCCCGGCGACGTTCAGCCTCAATCTCCCTTCTAATGATTTCCTTAATGGCTGCATTGATACGACGCTCCTCTTTTTGTTTTTGCGTAATATCTTTTTTCACGCCACGCTCTGTAACGATCAATTCACTTAATTGCCCTGAATAAACGGATCTTTGTTGCGATATGGTTCTCTTCTCATTTTCCTGCTCTTTCATTAAAGCAACCTGTTTGTTGCGGTCAGCTTGCAACTGAGCAATTTTCTGTTCAATCTGCTTCTTGGTATTTTCGATGTCGGCAGCTTTCAGCTTTCTAGAATCGTTGAACTGTTGTAAATATTTTACTCTTCTAAACCCTTGATTGAAATCTTTCGATGCAAAAATAAACATCAATTTATTGTATGCATTCCGATTTCTGAAAGCAAACATAACCATTTTCTCATAGTCACGTTTCATCTTCTCCAATTCAGCCTTTAATTTACTCACTGCAGCCGTATTGGCATTAATATGTCTATTAATCACAGCTACTTCGGAAGTAATGGTATTTATCTTCTGCTCGCGCAAATTAATCTGCTTACTCAATGCTGTCACTTGTTGTTGGGTCAATGATTTTTCTTTTGCAATTTCTTTGACCGTATTTTGTAATTCAGCAATTTCACGATTGAGCTTCTCACGTTGCTTTTCAAGTTCAGCTCTAGTTTGCGCCGATGAAATCCCAATCATGAATAGGAAAACAGCTATACCAAGTATTGTCTTTTTAAAGTTCATTTACAGTACTATTTTTTTGTGTTTGCCATCTTTCTAACTTATCACTTCATATCCTACTTTAGCAAACTAATTGCGAAAGTAATAAATCTAAATCATATAGACATCCTGTCATCGGATTACCTTATATCGCGACGATACTGAA
This sequence comes from Sphingobacterium sp. UBA1498, assembly GCF_002325125.1. NCBI lineage: Bacteria > Pseudomonadati > Bacteroidota > Sphingobacteriia > Sphingobacteriales > Sphingobacteriaceae > Sphingobacterium > Sphingobacterium sp. UBA1498. The sequence continues at coordinate 16,667 of NZ_DCRG01000013.1, read as the reverse complement.
AAAGGCATTTCGACAGGTTCATTAAAAGTAACTTTGTTAAAATTAATTTCTGTCTTAATTTCTTGGCGGCCATCAGAAATTATCATTTTTAAAAGCATCGGAAATTCCTGTCCCGAAGCCATAGCATATTCGCCATAGTTAGCTTCCAATAATTGTTTCTTTGAAAGCTGGGCTAATCTAAATTGATAAGGCCTATTGTTATTATTCAACCTATACAAAAAATCCAACTCATTGAGTTTACCGTCCAACTGAACGGACATTGAATCCTGCTTAAAGTTTACCTGATCAATATCAGACAGGAGATCCACAGATAGGTTGGCCAGCAATAAGTCTTGTAAGTTTCCAAAGGTCAGATCGGAACTAGCGAAACGGTATAGATAGTCAAAAGGCTTAACCATATATTCACTTTGGAACTTATTGAGGATCTGAACACTGTCTGGAGTTATTAGAACACGCGCCACTTCGATACCCAATGTAGCAGAAATGGAAATCCAGATTCGCTTGTCCTTTTCTATTCTAATAGTCGAATTGACGTCATAACTGTCCTTTCCCATATCAAGCCTCATTTTAGCTTTTCCCGAAAAAGTCGAATAATTCAAATTGGTCAAAAAAAGATTGCGTAAACTATTTTTCTTTGCCTCTCTGGTATTATCCTTTATAATCAATTCGTTTTGAGCCCTCAGCTCAGCTTCTTTCAGCATCCTCTTCTTCGAACTACAGGAAGAGAGCAACATCACTACAGCACAAGCCCAAACAATTTTATTCCACATAACTTTTTGTGTCAATCTTCTTTTTCAATTTCAGCTTATTATCATCCGAATCCACTCCTTTTTCCAAAGCCAAAGTCCATTGTTTAACAGCATCGTTTGTTTTCCCTAACTTAAACAGAATATCACCATAATGCTCCAGCAACACCGAAGTTTGTGGATTAGTATTTTTTAATGCCTTTTGAATCCAAACCAATGCTTCGTCATATTTTCCATCGGCAAATAGTACCCAAGCATAAGTATCCTCAAACGTACCATTATTAGGTTGCAAATCTGTTGCCTTAGCAGCGTATTTCGTAGCCTCATCAAGTCGCTCCTTTCTTAACGACAAATAGTAGGCTAAATTGTTCATTGCTGTCACATTTGTACTATCAAGTCGGATGGCTTCCATGTAAGCTGCGTCGGAGGCTTTATACATTTTAAGCGAGTTATAAATATCACCCAAGCCGCCATAGATATTTGCTTGTAAGAATGGAGATTCCTCCTGTGCATTATTGAGTGCTGCCTCCATAAACTTCCGACTATTTTCCATATCCTTCTTCATCAGATAAGCCATACTGGTAAAATAGAGTATTGTAGCGTTATTAGGCACATAATGCAAAGCTTCTCCGCCATGAGCGATTGCCTGATCGAATTCACCTTTATCCATATCCAAGCTCATTAACATTCGCCAGGCATCGATCTGATAAGGGTTCATACTAACCGCTACTGCCAAAGAGCTTTGCGCAGCAGTTTTATCATCTTTTAGCCATAGTACCTGCCCCTTTGCCATATGGCTTTCAGCAATCCGTGGATGAACCTCCACCAAGATATTAGCTAACTCCAGCAGCTGATCCGGTGTATAAGGCCCCTTTGGATTCAATAAGGTCATTATGATTCGATTTTTGTCTGCAAAGTCTATCTTTTTAGATTGAAACCCTTGTTTGAGTGCATCAAAGGATAACTTGAACTTTTTATCAAATCGGTATAGATCAGCTAAATCAAAATAAAGAAAGTCTTCTTTTGTGTTGAGAATTCCCTTATTGATATATTCAAGTGCTAGCTTCGAGTTTTTGGAAAGATTATAAGCTTGTGCCAGCTGACCATACACCTGGGCTAAAGAAGTCCCTTTATCCGCCCAGGGCTTCAAAAGCTCAATGACACTTTTATAATTGCCAGCATCATTCAACAACACACTACCGACCATATCCAACGTATCGGAAGCACCTGCAATTTCTTTGGTTTTATAAAAATACTCTAAGGCCACATCTTTATATCCGCCATTAAAAAGAAGCATGATGCGTTCGCGTTTAAGTGACGCGGTGTTATTATCATCCTGATCAATCAGCTTATCGAGATAAATCAATGCACTGTCAGCATCATTTTTACTTTTAAACGCGTCGACTGCGAAACTCAGATATTCTGGCTTAGACTGGATATCCAGCGCTTGCTTAATGGCTTGAATCGCTCCATCCTGATTTCTCATCTGAGCAAGAAGAATCGCTTTAGTGAAATAGATATCGTCTGCCTGCGGAAAGTCTGCGATGATAGCGTCAAGAGAATCCATACCTGGTCCAATTTTGCCTTGCTTCAATATCTCTTGCACATTTTTAAATCGGGTATCATATGGTTTTGTTTTCCTATCTTGTGATTGCGCGTGCAATGAATTCACTACCAAAAGGAACACGCCAATAAAACTTAAAAATCGTTTATTCAAAAAATTAAATCTCATCTACTTCCGCTAAATAATTAAAAATTTGTTCCTGCAATATACTAACTAATGTAACAATATTCATTCGAGGTAGTTGTAAAAATATTGAGATTAGGGGGGAGTGTGGCAAATTCGACTCGTTTTCAGCAAAATAAGCAAAATAGATTTTAAAATATAGAATATTAGATGTACCTTTGCAGACCCTTGAGATAAGGGGAAGAAAAATTTTTTAATAAATTATTTAAACAAAAGCAAGTGAATACGTTAAGTTACAAAACTGTCTCTGCCAACAAGAACACCGTTAACAAAGAGTGGATCGTTGTTGACGCTGAAGGAGAGATTTTGGGGCGTTTGGCGAGCAACATCGCGAAAGTAATTCGTGGTAAGCACAAGCCTACATTCACCCCACACGTAGACTGTGGAGATAACGTGATTGTTATCAATGCAGACAAAATCAAATTGACAGGAAACAAATTAGGCGACAAAGTTTACGTACGCTACACTGGATATCCAGGTGGTCAGCGTTTCGTTTCTCCTAAAGAGTTAATGGCTAAATTCCCTGAGCGCATCATTGAAAAAGCTGTTCGTGGTATGCTTCCTAAAAACCGTTTAGGTCGTCAATTGTTTAAGAACCTTTACGTTTATGCTGGTACTGAGCACAAGCATGAAGCACAAAATCCAAAACCAGTTAAATTTTAAGGAGAATCGACATGTCAACAACTAATACTTCAGGAAGAAGAAAAACTGCTGTTGCCCGCATTTACTTAACTGCTGGTAGCGGAAACATAATCATAAACGGTAAAGACCACAAAGAGTATTTCCCAACATTACCTTTGCAATACATCGCTACTCAATCTTTGAACGTAGCTGGTGAATTAGCAAACTTTGATGTAAAAGTAAACGTTAACGGAGGTGGTGTTAAAGGTCAAGCAGAAGCTGTTCGCTTAGCGATCGCAAAAGCATTGGTTGAACTTAACCCAGAAGTTAAACCTGCATTACGTGCTAAAGGTTTAGTAACGCGTGACGACCGTATGGTTGAGCGTAAGAAACCAGGACGTCGTAAAGCTCGTAGAAGATTCCAATTCAGTAAACGTTAATCAAAGGAGGATCAAAAAATGGCAAGAACTACTTATCAAGATTTATTGGATGCAGGTGTGCACTTTGGTCACCTTACACGTAAATGGGATCCGAAAATGGCTAAGTACATTTTCATGGAGCGCAACGGTATCCACATCATTGACTTGAACAAAACACTTACGAAGTTAGAAGAAGCTGCATCAGCTATCAAACAAATCGTAAAATCAGGTCGCAAAGTTTTATTCGTAGCTACGAAAAAACAAGCAAAAGAGATCATCGCACAACAAGCTAAAGAGGTCAACATGCCTTTCGTGACTGAGCGTTGGTTAGGTGGTATGCTTACAAACTTCGCTACAGTTCGTAAGTCTATCAAAAAAATGTCTAACATTGACAAAATGCAAAAAGACGGTACTTACGATGTATTGTCTAAAAAAGAGAAGTTGATGATTCAACGTGAGCGTATCAAATTAGAAAATCTTTTAGGAGGTATCGCTGATTTGAACCGTTTGCCAGCTGCTTTATTCATCATCGATGTGAAAAAAGAACACATCGCTGTTTCTGAAGCAATGAAATTAAACATCCCTACTTTTGCAATGGTAGATACAAACTCTGATCCTTCAAACATTGATTTCCCAATCCCTGCAAATGATGACGCTAGCAAATCTATTAGCTTAATCGCAGGTATCATTGGTCAAGCAATCCAAGAAGGTTTGGACGAGCGCAAACGCGACAAAGAAGAAGAAGCTGAAAAAGATGCTGCTGCTGCTAAAGCAAAAGCTGATAATGGTGAAGCTTCAGAAGCTAAACGTCCTCGCAAAGCGAAAGACGGAGAATAATATTTTTATTCCAAACCGGATGGCGTAGCGTTAGTTTCTGGAAAAGTTTACTTTTCTTGAACTAGCCTATCTGTCCGGTTTTTTGTTTAACAGAACCCGTTTAGCAAGGAATGTTAAACTTCATATTAGCTTAACCTTTTTTAAGTTAATATTGTACAAATTTCAGTCGTAAATAATAATAAAAAGAAATAAACATGTCAGTACAAATTTCTGCATCAGATGTAAACAAATTGCGTCAACAAACTGGCGCTGGTATGATGGATTGTAAAAAAGCTTTGGTTGAGTCTAATGGTGACTTCGAAGCTGCTGTAGATTACTTGCGTAAAAAAGGCGCTAAAGTAGCTGCTAGCCGTCAGGATCGCGACTCTAACGAAGGTGTTATCATCGCTAAAGCTACTGCTGATGGCAAATCAGGTATTGTAGTTGAAGTTAACTGTGAAACTGACTTCGTAGCTAAAAACGCAGACTTCGTAGCCTTCGCTGAAAAAATTGCAGATATTGCATTAAACCATAAGCCTGCTTCTTTGGAAGAATTAAAAGGTTTGGAACTTGATGGCAAAAATATCGCTGATTCTTTAATCGAGCAAACTGGTGTAATTGGTGAGAAAATCGACGTTTCTAAATACGAAACTATCACTGCTGAAAAAGTTATCGCTTATATTCACGGTAACTACCGTTTAGGTGTATTGGTAGGGCTTTCTGCTGACGCTGCTGGTGCTGAAGAAGCTGGTAAAGATGTTGCAATGCAAATTGCTGCAATGAACCCTATTGCAATTGATAAAGATGGTGTCGATCAAAACACAATTGAGCGTGAAATTGCTATTGCAAAAGAGCAAATCATCGCTGAAGGAAAACCAGCTGAAATGGCTGAAAAAATTGCTCAAGGTAAATTGAACAAATTCTTCAAAGATACAACCTTGTTAAACCAAGAGTTCGTAAAAGATTCTTCTAAAAATATTGCGCAATTCTTAGATTCAGTTTCTAAAGGATTGACTGTTACTGCTTTCAAACGCGTACAACTAGGCGCGTAAGCCTACCTCCATTCTATTAGTAGAAATGGATCTAACTAAAACAGGAGCTATTCAATGAATAGCTCCTGTTTTAGTTAGATCTTTTTTCCTCACTATACAATCTTCCCCGCCCCGCCCTTTTATTTTATATCAAATTTTATGTAACTTAAGGATACATAAAACTGGACGATATATGGGCATGTTAACAGAAAACGCACTAAAAGGAAAACGAATTCTGATCACTGGTGGTGGTACGGGGCTAGGCAAAGCAATGACAGATTACTTTCTCGAGCTTGGGGCCTCTTGCTTGATTACAAGTCGCAAAGATGATATTATACAACAGACAGCAAAAGAATTATCAGAAAAACATCAGGCTAAATGTCTTGCTGTGGCGGGGGACGTTCGCAATTATGATGATGTTGAACACGTCGTTTCATTTGGATATGAACATTTCGGTGGAATAGATATTCTCATAAATAATGCCGCTGGAAATTTTATCTCCCCTACTGAACGTTTAAGCCATAGAGCCTTTGAATCTGTCATTGGAATTGTCCTTCAAGGGAGTATAAATTATACCCTCGCGCTAGGAAAAAGGTGGATCGCGCAAAATGAACGAAATAAAGCTGTGCTCAGTATTGTCACAACCTATGCGTGGACGGGATCTGGATATGTCGTACCATCTGCAACAGCCAAGGCTGGAGTTCTAGCGCTAACCCGTTCGTTGGCTGTGGAATGGGGGAAAAAAGGGATACGACTAAACGCTATAGCACCAGGTCCATTTCAAACCTCCGGAGCCATGGAACGCTTGTTGCCTGGAGAATTAGGCGAACTTCTCTCCCCAACCAAACGTATCCCTTTGGGTCGCCTGGGTGAACTACAGGAACTTGCTAACCTCGCTGCTTATTTAGTATCTGACTATGCAAGTTATATCAACGGTGATGTCATCACTATAGATGGTGGAGAGTGGCTTAAAGGAGCCGGCGAATTTAATGGTTTGGATGTTATTCCGCAGGACCAGTGGGATAATATTGAAAAAATGACTAGGAATGCAAAAAGCACCTAACAATTCATTGGAATCAAAAATTATTTATATTTTATCATGAATGTAAATCCATAATTGTTCCATTACAACAAGAGGAAAAATTAAGTGTTTATTCTATTTTTCTTAGGTTTGTAGTTGGTATTTATTCAATAGAATCGTACATATGACGAATTTATCTTTCGCTTCTCAAAAAATCAAGCAGAAACAAAAAATAGAACTAAATAAAACAGGCTTTGATTTTGCTTTAGTATATATATTGGAGGGATCGATCCTTTCTAAAGAAAATAAGTTGAAATTTTCAAAAGGAAACTTACTCTTTTTGAATAAGACCTTTGAAACACTTGACACTAAGAAAGATGCAATAGTATTTGTCCTTTATTTTTCCGGTTCCTATTTTAAAGATCTTCATTTTATACAGCAAAATTTCAGACTTTCTTTCAGCCCGGTGGATATTTTCAATTCGAAGACATTTTTAAATAGGAGCCTATCCCTTAAGAAAGAAAATAAAAAATTGACAGAGCAGGTATTCGAACTGATACATCAATATGACCGTGAGGACGCAACGACTTCTATTTTCATATTCCACCAAATTATGTCTCTTTTCGCCTTAGTGGAAAATATTGTAAAGGACCTGGGCCTGCCTATTCATGCATCTTATGAAATGTCTCAAGAGATCGAGCAATATATTCATCAAAACATTTATTTTCCCGACAAATTACAAATTAAATCGATTGCCGATCAGTTTCAAATTTCCGCTAATTATTTTGGTGCATTTTTTAAAAAGCGATATGCTGTGAGTTATAAAACATATATCGATGATATTCGTATTAAACTTATTGAAGATAGGTTAGCTTCCAATACATATAGCATGAAACAAATTGTAGAAGAACTTGGATTTAACGATGAGAGTCACTTGACTAATTTTTATAAGAAGAAACGAAATATTACACCAAGCTCTTATAAAAGAGCTAAAAATAGCGCCTGATTAGTTGTCGAGCTGAATTCTACCATGGACACTATAATTTAGACAAAGCTGAATGGCTTCTCCTAAAACTAACATGTTCTGCCCTTTTTAAAATGAAATTTTATCTTTTTGGTATTTCAATAGCGCTTGAGCCCTACTTTGTCTAGTAAAATCCAAACTTTTTTTTATGTGAACTGTTTTAATGATGAATAAAAATTAGCAGAATTATGTCAAAAAAAGAATATAGAAACGGGAAAGTTGAAGAAGACTATCCAGATAAAGATCAGGACCTTACTTTTAACAAAGAGCTTGACAGTTATGAAATGGATGTCGACGGTAACGATCCAGATTATGCTCACCCAGCTGATTACGATACTATTGCAGAGGGTGCTGTTGATGATGATTCAACCTATGACAATTCAAACCCATTTGTGGGAGATGAATATGCTTCGAAAGATGAACTCCAGGGTGAAGATTTGGATCAGGCGAACATGCGAATTGAGACTTTTGATCATGAACGGTTATCTCCTTTAGACAAGAAATTAGCAGAGAATGAAGAAGATTTGAGAGATGATCTTGATGAAGAAGGATATCCTAAAAATGACAGATAGTTTCCGAAAATAAAACCATTGTAAGGGACCAAAAGGTCCCTTTTTCTATTTTTTGAAATAAGAATCTTTTATTTAAAAAATACAGTCTATACCGATCTCAACAGTAATCATAACTCCCAATTTTTACGTAAGTTTACTTTGAAGATTGTTATCATATGCAAAGTATATTACCGCTCATCCGGATCGTTGACCTTAAAAAATCGTACGGAACCAAGGAAATTTTGAAAGGAATCAACCTCGACATATTCCCAGGCCAAGTTATCGGATATATTGGCCCAAATGGGGCAGGCAAATCCACCACCGTTAAAATATTGACAGGACTAATTGAAGATTTCACAGGCACTGTAGAAATTAATGGTATCAACATTCAAGAAGATCCATTGGCCGTGAAAACATTGTTAGGATATGTTCCCGAGAATGCTGAATTATATGAAGTACTGACTCCAATTGAATATTTAGATTTTGTGGGTAAACTCTATGGAATGGAAAATAATATTATTCTGGAGCGTTCCTTAAAGTTATTGACTGCTTTTGGTCTTGAATCAAATGCAAATAATAGAATGGACACCTTCTCAAAAGGAATGCGTCAAAAAGTACTACTGATTTCAGGAATTATTCACAACCCTCAAATTATTGTTCTGGATGAACCCTTATCTGGACTTGATGCCAATGCTGTTATTTTTGTTAAGGAGCTTATTTCCTTGCTTGCAAAAGAAGGAAAAACAATTTTCTACTGCTCCCATATGATGGATGTTGTCGAAAAAGTATCCGATCGAATTTTACTTATAAACCAGGGGAGCATTATTGCGGATGGTACTATTGAGGAGCTAAAGACAGAAGCTAACGAATCTTTGGAGCATATATTTGCAAAATTAACAAATAGTGGCAGCAATACATTGGATGTCTCCAATATCATTAGAGCAATTCAATAACATGGAAAAACTCATCTTCAAGTTTATTCTTCTGTTTCCTGGGGTTTGGAAAAGCTTAGGTATTAATTTTGAACAGTTTAAGATCATCTTACAAACAAAAATCATTTTAGAAAACCGAAAACCTATTAGTTTTCGGAGACGTAGAACGGAGAAATCGTCCTCATCGTCTTCGATTTTACAATTTGTGTTATACCTGATTATTGGCTTGGTATTCATGGCCATACTTTTGTCGATTCCAGATAGATATTTAGCTGTTTCTATCATGCTGCTCACCTTTATCAGTATGCTTAGTATTACATTGGTTACTGATTTTTCACCTATATTATTAGATACCCGGGACCAGTATATCATTATGCCGCGTCCAGTTAACGACAGGACCCTATCGATTGCGCGAATAACTTTTATTGCAATAAAGCTGTTTAACCAAATAATTGCACTAACCGCACCAGTACTTGTTTATGTATTGTTTAATTGGGATATTACTTCAGTCCTTGTTCTATGTTTACAGCTTATGTTCAGCACCTTAATCGCTCTCATCGGTGTCAACGGATTTTACCTGATCTGTATTAAATACCTGCCCATCCAAAAGTTTAAAGATGTTATTACTTATATACAGATAGGCCTCTCACTGGTTCTTTTCCTGTCCTATTATGTTGGTCCAAATCTGATTCAATCTATTGTAGAATCTCATTTGACGATGGAACAGCTCCGATTTCTTTGGATATTTCCGAGTACATGGATTGCATCTTTTCAACCCTTAATCTTTGGAGACCAAAATTTACCCATTATCATGCTATCCATATTGGGGGCACTCACTCCCCTTGCAGGTGTCTATGCCTGTATCAAGTTATTTTCACGTGGATTTAATGCAAAAATAGCTGCATTGGCAAGCGCAGACAGCTTCCCCAATGAAAATTTACCTTTGAAGCAGAATCATGGATCTAAACTGCCTGTTTATAAATGGATATCCGCGAAAGTATGTTCATCCGCAGTTGAAGAGGCAGGATTTGGCATTGTATGGCTGATAAGTGCTAAAACAAGAGAATTTAAACAACAGCTCTACCCTTCGTTGGCTTATTTGCCTATTTACTTTACTTTTTTATTTATACGTACTGGAGAAGAGCTCCCAATGGCAGACAAGATATTAAAAATTCGGGATTCAGGCCTGTATATCATTATGTTCTATCTATCATTACTCACTATTTTAACCGTTTTCCAGCTTATTACTCAAAGCAACAAGTATAAAGCAGCTTGGATCTATCATACCGCTCCCATACACAAGCCGGGACAGTTGATGACCGGCGTTCTTAAGGCTTGTCTCATTAAGTATGTTTTACCTTTCAACGTCGTGTTTTTATGTATCTGTATACCCCTATTTGGTCTCAATTCAATTAATGATCTACTATTATCTTCTGCAGTTGGCGGCATTGAAAGTATTTTGATTATGCTTTTTATGGTCAAAAGCTACCCGTTTTCAAAAGCAAACCAATCCAATTCTAAAGCAATAACCAATTTATTCATCTTAGGCCTTTTGGGGATATTGGGCTTCTTACATAAAACAATCTTTCACTTCGAAACGCTAATTTGGATCTTAGCCGGACTCGGATGGATCATATTCTTTTTGATGTTAAAGTATTTACAGAAAGAAGATTGGAAAAGCCTTGCTTATGACGACAATTGATGAAACATACAGATTGTCTACCACCAACGAATAACATTTGAACAGGCATTTTGCTAAAAACGCTTAATCTCTTTAGCCGAATATCTAAAGAGGCAAGCAGTATTCAGAGGGGGTAAAAAAATAACTATTCTCCATAAGGCAATAAAAGGGCTATACTTTCCTCTAGCCACCAAAATAAGGTATTTTGTAAAACAAGATATTTTACATAAAAAAAGCATCAACCTAAAGAGATTGATGCTTTTAGTAGCGGGGAGCAGAATCGAACTGCCGACCTTTGGGTTATGAATCCAACGCTCTAACCATCTGAGCTACCCCGCCGTTTCGGTATGCAAATATACCACTTCATGTGTCAATTCAAAAGATTTTTTTATTTTTTTACCAATTATCTAGTATTAAAACCGTCTATTAAGCGCAACAAACTCATTTTTAACCAAGTAAATTTATTATCTAAAAAAAGCACATAACTTTTAAAAATTTGATCGTATTAAAAACGTAATATTTATCAAAATAAGGACTCAACTTTTCATAAAAAAACTTGCAATAACAAAATAAATATGTATTATTACAAATAATAAGTTTATGCAATAAAAAGCAATTTTGGAAGAGATTTGTAGCGGGGAGCAGAATCGAACTGCCGACCTTTGGGTTATGAATCCAACGCTCTAACCATCTGAGCTACCCCGCCATTTTGGGAATGCAAATATAGCTTATTTTTGATTTAAACAAACTAATATTTAAAAAAACATTTATATGGCAGATAAAATAAAATTCCAACTAGAATATATCATCAACTCTTCACCTAGAATTTTATTTCCGTATTTGCAAGAACCAAACGAATTGGCACAATGGTTTGCAGATGATGTAAACTATAAAGACACCGTTTATACTTTCATTTGGGATGATGAACCACACCGAGCAAAAATTGTAGCATCGAAAGAAAATAAATCCGTACGCTTTAAATGGCTCGATGATGATCCCTATTATTTCGATCTGGAGATCGACCAAGATGAACTAACAAATGATGTTGCTCTTAAAATAACTGATTTCGCTAAAGAAGAAGATCTTGAAAACAGAAAATTAATTTGGAAAAATTCAATAGTCTACCTTCAGAGTGTTATAGGTGCATAAAAAAGCCTATCTTTGCAATATAATCCACCAAGAACTCCTAGGGGAGTTCTTTGGTGTAGAGATGCCTTAATGCAAAGGCATCAATTTGCTTAGCGTCACGGATGAAAAAAGTTCATTTACTTATTCTTCAAGCTTTCATAAAACCATTTATTGTCACATTTTTTATTGTGATGTTTGTGCTATTGATGCTTTTTCTATTCAAGTATATAGATGATTTGATTGGAAAAGGCTTCGAATGGTACACAATCATGGAGTTAATTGGCTATCAATGCGTTGTTCAAATTCAAATGGCAATGCCCTTATCCATGTTACTCTCCTCCATTATGACATTTGGAAATCTGGGTGAAAGCTATGAATTGGTTGCAATTAAGGCTGCCGGCGTATCTTTGCGCAAAGCGATGACTCCGCTATTCGTACTCGTCGCAATTTTCGCAACAAGTTCTTTTCTTTTCTCCGACTATATCCTTCCTGTAGTTAATCTGAAAATGGGGACATTACTTACAGATGTACGTAATAAAAAGGCCGATTTCCTTATTAAACCCGGAATATTTAACAATACGATCCCAGGCTACTCCATCCGCGCCCGAGGAAAAAACAAAGCGGGAACAATTCTCTACGACTTGATGATCTACGATCACCGCGGTGGCAATACGGCCAATAATGTACTTATGGCAAAAGAAGGCTATATCTACAATTCTCCCGACAACAATTATATGATTCTTAAACTTAAGGATGGTATACGTTACGAGGAGGCCCGAACTAAAAACTCCAAAACCTACGATCCACGTCAGCAATTTACGCGATTTAAATTCAAAGAAACTGAGCAAAAGTTTGATATGGGAAGCTTTCAACAGGGTAAAACAGATGAAAACCTCTTCAAGAGCCACCATGCCATGTTAAATTTGAAACAGTTGGACATGTATATCGACTCGAATCATATTAAGTTAGATAGTATGGGAAAAGCAATTTCCCGGACATTAGATACGCGATATAATATCTACTCGAAATATTTTAGTGCCAATCAACCTGGACAGCCCAAGGTCAAAGAAGCTAAAATCAAGCCTTTTAAAAATCTGATTACCGATCTTGTACCTCAAGAACAACGTTCACAGGTTACTATGAATGCACTAAACCAGTTGAATTATCTGAAGGAAGATCTGAATGGCCGTACGCTTGAGTTTAAAGATTATAAATCGAAAGATATCCGCTATCGCATTGAGTGGCATCGCAAGTTTACCCTTGCTGTCTCCTGTCTTTTGTTGTTTGCCATCGGAGCTCCGCTTGGGGCCATTATCAGAAAGGGAGGGCTTGGTCTTCCTGTAGTTATGGCCATTATATTCTTTCTGATTTATCATATTATTTCTACGGTAGCTGAAAAAACGGCTAAAGACGGCGCGATATCATCGGGTGTGGGGATGTGGATGGCAATCATTGTCTTAACACCACTTGCTGCTTTTCTAACGTATAAATCGACAACAGACTCCGCTTTATTTGATATTGATCAATATAAGTTAAAAGTAGAAGCCGCATGGAAATGGGTGAAAGAAAAGTTTTTAAAAAAGAATAATTTAAAAGAATCACATTAGATTGTGACAGGGCTATTATAAATAAATTTAGATTCTACACTAACTTTGTACCAATTACAATATATCAATAAATGGATTTCAAATTAAACACGATCGAAGAAGCGATCGCTGATATACAAGCAGGAAAAGTAGTAATCGTAGTGGATGACGAAGACCGCGAGAATGAAGGAGACTTTGTCACTGCTGCTCGCAATGCCACTCCTGAAATCATAAACTTTATGGCCACTCACGGGCGTGGTTTGGTATGTGCTCCGATAACGAAAGAAAGAGCAGATGCATTACACCTTGATCTCATGGTGGGGCAGAATACAGCGGTATATGAAACGAACTTTACTGTTTCCATTGACCTTCAGGGATATGGCTGTACAACAGGAATTTCTGCGTCAGACCGTTCGAAAACAATTAAAGCAATGATTGATCCTAATATTCACTACGAAGAATTAGGTAGACCAGGTCATATTTTCCCTTTAATAGCAAAAGATGGCGGCGTGCTACGTCGTACTGGTCATACTGAGGCTACAGTTGACCTGGCTCGATTAGCAGGATTTGAACCTGCAGGTGTATTGGTTGAGATTTTAAAAGAGGACGGCGAAATGGCTAGGCTTCCCGAACTCATGGATGTTGCTAAAAAATTCGATTTAAAGATCGTAAGTATTGAAGATCTGATCGAGTACCGCCTTAAACACGACTCTTTAATCAATGAAGAAGTCACCGTTAATATGCCAACACAATATGGTGATTTTAAAATGAAAGCTTTTACGCAGAAAGATACTGGCGAACAGCATTTAGCTCTTTACAAAGGTGACTGGAATGAAGACGAGCCTATTTTAGTTCGTGTGCATAGTTCTTGTGTTACAGGAGATATTTTTGGGTCTTGCCGATGCGATTGTGGCCCTCAGCTGCACAAGGCAATGGAAATGATCCAGCAGGAAGGTAAAGGTGTCATCGTGTACATGAATCAAGAAGGACGAGGTATTGGACTGATCAATAAACTACACGCATACAAGTTGCAAGAAAATGGATTAGACACAGTAGATGCCAATGTACAATTAGGATTTAAGGCAGATTTAAGAGACTATGGCGTAGGTGCACAGATCCTAAGAAATCTGGGGGTCACAAAAATGCGCCTCATGTCAAACAATCCTACAAAACGTGCTGGTTTGGTGGGCTATGGTCTTGAAATTGTAGAAAATGTACCTATTGAAATAACAGCAAATCCATTTAACGAAGAATATCTAAAAACCAAACGGGATCGTATGGGTCATACGATCATGAAAAATTTATAAGGACGATTTCGAAAAAGCGGTGTCTCAAAAAGCGCCGCTTTTTTCACTCATATGCCCCCCGCCATAGTAATTCCTTCCTTTTTTATGATCCTTTCATGGCAGTACTCTCAATAAATAGCAGTAACTTCAGCGTATGGAACAACAAAGAAAACATATCATTTTTTTTGATGGGGATTGCTTGATTTGTAATCGGTTTGTTCAAAAACTATTAAGAATAGATCGTAAGAAAAAATTCTTATTTAGTTCCCTGCAGTCCGAATTTAGTAGGGCCACGCTGAAAAATATTCCCAAAAAAATTGATTCAATCGTTTATTTATCTCCTGAAGGCAGCTTTATCAAAAGTGAAGCTGTGCTCAAAATCATTAAGCAATTGGGTTTTCCCTACACCATATGTTATTTACTGAAGATTTTACCCATTGCATGGAGAGATGCGCTTTATGACTATTTTGCTAAAAACCGTTATCAATGGTTTGGAAAAAATGAGTCTTGTAAGATACCTTCAAAAGCTGAAAGAGAGAGGTTCATTTGAACGAGAAATAAATTATTGAACAGAATTTCAATTTGAGGTGTTTAAACTATACTTGTAACAATAAAATTTACATCGATGAAAAATAAACTTTTAATTGAGAGTGCTTATATCAATGGGAAATTTATTACATCAAAACACACTTTTGACGTCATAAATCCTGCTACAGGAAAAGTTATCGCTTCATTACCTGATTTGAAAGTGGCCGATTGCAGTAAAGCGATAGATTTTGCTGACAAAGCGTGGAAAAGCTGGAAAAACACAACTGTAGTGGAACGTTCCGATATCCTCCGTAAATGGTACAATCTTATTCAAGAGCATAAGGACGATCTTGCAGAAATCATGACTTTGGAAAGTGGGAAACCACTAAGTGAATCTATGGTAGAAGTGGATTATGGTAGTTCTTTTGTAGCGTGGTTTTCAGAAGAAGGAAAAAGAGCCTATGGTGAAACGATACCTTCCCAGAATAAAGGTAGCAGGATGATGACAATTAAACAAGGTGTAGGTGTCGTCGCGGCAATTACACCCTGGAATTTTCCCATAGCGATGGTGACCCGAAAAGTAGCTCCTGCATTGGCCGCTGGTTGTACAGTGGTACTCAAACCAGCTTCACAGACCCCGTTTTCAGCGATCGCACTAGCGAAACTTGCTGAAGAGGCAGGCGTTCCCAAGGGGGTGCTCAATGTCATTACAGGAAGAGATAGCAGCGGAATAGGAAGAGAGTTAGCGACGAACGATCTGGTGAGAAAGCTTTCTTTCACAGGATCTACCGAAGTAGGAAAAACACTTATAGAACAATCAGCCTCGAACATCAAAAAAGTATCAATGGAGCTTGGCGGTAATGCCCCATTCCTAGTTTTTAACGATGCCGATATTGATGCAGCTGTAGAAGGTGCTATCGCTGGTAAATTTAGAAATTCCGGGCAGACATGTGTATCAATTAATAGATTTCTTGTTCAAGAAGATGTTTACGATGAGTTTTCAATGAAACTTACCCAAGCCGTTAGTAAACTAAAGGTTGGCAATGGGCTTGATAAAGGTGTCCAGGTCGGCCCACTTATTAATACAAAAGGCTTAGAAAAAGTAAAACATCATGTGCAAGATGCCTTAAATCACGGTGCCGAATTGGCTGCTGGAGGTAACGTAATCAAAGGCCTATTTTTCCAGCCTACTGTTCTGACGAACATTCCAAAAGAAGCACTTATATTTAGGGAGGAGACCTTTGGCCCAATCTGCGCCCTTTTCAGCTTTAAAACAGAAGAAGATGGCATAGCGATGGCCAACAATACTGAATTTGGTCTCGCCTCCTATTTTTATAGTACAAATATCAATCGCTGTTTCCGGGTAGCTGAGCAACTTGAAGCCGGCATGGTCGGTGTCAATACCGGTCTTATTTCAAATGCAGCCGCACCTTTTGGTGGGGTAAAACAATCAGGAGTTGGTCGAGAAGGATCAAAACATGGCTTAGATGAATATATGGAATTAAAATATATCTGCTTCGGCGGAGAATAAAAAAGAAGCTGTCTCAAAT
>NZ_DCRG01000031.1:0-27910 GCF_002325125.1 Sphingobacterium sp. UBA1498 | reverse complement strand
ACTTCATAGGACGGATACGTTTCTGCTGTTGTTTGATAAACTGCGAAAGGTATGCTCTAAGATTATCATTACAGACGTAAACATAGGTTCCCCGGATCCCTCGAAATAGGATTGTACGGTAGATATTGAGGATATAATTTTTAAGAACTTTAGGATCGCTAATGGAGTTCTTCCCATTTTTATCTTTGTATCTATCTTTATAGATAACGAAGCTCTTGGTCGTAAAGTCATAATCCAACTCTGGGCCGATGATCAACCCGGTATAGTTAAGATCATAACCTTGGGTGGTATGAATACAGCCGACCTCATTGATTGCATTGGGCGAATTGACCCAATCTACATCCGTGCTATTCCATTGTAGCTGACTCTCTCCAATAACAATATCATTGAGCGTGCGGTCATTTTTGGAAATCCACTCCCATGCAAATCCCGCTACCATACGGCATAATCCTTCCTGCTCATTTTTACTCTTGATCGTAGCGACCATTTCATCAAGATGGTCAAAAAGCTTAAAATCATAATGGACACTTTCAAAAAGCTTGGCTGGCATCGCTGCTCCATCTTTAAAGATCCCATGGATAAGATCCATATAGGGTGCCCCGCCCCTGACGCGAAATTGTGAACGCAAGCGCTCAATACGGGTACTGCTTTTGAGCTGGAGATCGATAAATCGCTGTGCGTCGACATCCGACGGCTTAATAGACTGAAACTCGTCGTAGAATATAATAGAACGGTCGGCTTGCTGTTCGATCCAATCCAGTTCAGAACAAGTCAGTTCATCAAATCCCAATTGCTGAGATACCCTGCGGAAAGTACCATAATAGGCTGCTAGATTTTTCCATTGTCGCAGCCGGTGCCCTTCGTCCACAATCAGGAGATCGTATTTTCTCTTGGCCACCTCCGCAGGATCAATAACCATCTTGGGAGATAAACCTTTGATATTTTTAAATACTTTGGAAATCGTTTTACGAAAGGATTGCATGGGTATGACCAACCCTATTTCGAGCAGTCCATATTTATAGCGAACGGCCTCCACAAGCTGAAACAGCTCCTCGTCGGACTCGTCAAAATCGGCTCTGTTAAAATCTTTCAGATCGGTTTTGAGCAATTTAAATAAAAAGATGGCTAAGATAGACTTTCCGGTACCTGCCCCGCCATGGATCAGACTGACTTTAGCCTGATCATCCAACAAGCAGTTGAGGATCATCTTCAGCCCGTTGGTCTGTTCACGCGAAAGAGTCTTGTAGGGCGAATATTTGAACAGGTCGGAATTATCGATATATTCCAAGGAATGCCGGGCGATGCCAAGTGACCGCAACTCGGACCAGATATCACGAAACAGCTCCCAGTAAATTTCCTTCTGCTGATAAAATTTGTGATCAGATAGGCCTAAGTTGCCATTTAATAAGTTAAACTGGCCATCTGCCGCAATGTAGCGGATCAGGTTGGATTCTAAATCCAATGTGGCAGACTTGTTGAAGAGATCGCTTAATATCAAGGATACAGATTTGAGCTGTTGCTTATTTTCTGTTTTGAGATGAGCTTTCATACGGGTCACCATATCGGTGGTCTCGCCAACGTAGGCCTCTTGTGTATTCTGCAGAAAATAGACGATTGGCCAGGAAAGGTAATCGCGCTGCTGATGAGCTAGGGTAAGTTAAAGGTAAAGACTATCCAGTTTATCAATGCTTCATTATACGAGCTATTGAAAGTAAAGGTGTGATTAAACTACACGATCCACTCTAGCGCAATCAAGATCTATAAACAAGGTGACCCCACTATCTTTCTACTAATTCTTCTACTTTTTTTCTACTTCTTCTTCTCCTAATCTTTCCCTAATCCTTTCCCTAATCCTTTCCCTAATCCTTTCCCTAATCCTTTCCCTAAAATATTTACTCTTTCCCTTCTAAAATAGCCCACAACCTATTGTACGAGCATTATAACTGTACATTCCTTTATGTTCTTCTCCTATTTCTTCTTCTTAAATTACCTAATCTTTCTGCTAAATTTATCTATTCCTTCTACTTAATTTTTCTGATTGAGCTCGACTCACTACGTTATCCCCGAGACAACTCGCTATTAAATAGATCATAAAAAAGCCACATCTTATGACGTGGCTCTACAACATATATATTTATTTAAGATGGCTCCTATTTATACGAATTGATTGATTTGGATACTTTCCAGTCATTGCCCACACGCTCCAAAGTCACCAGATCAGTCTTGGTGAAGTTTTCAAATTTCAAGACTACTTTAGCAACCATATAATCTGCTGATTCCTCGATGATATCGGTGCTTACTGTACAGTTTAGTTTTTCTCCTTTTTGCTTTTTCAATAGTTTAACTATAGCTTCACGGCCGTGGGTTTGTGCATTTGTAGCTTGGATCTTTTGATTAAAATCTTCGGCGAACAACTGCTCTACTCCTGCTGATTCTCCCTCCGTAGTTACCGCCACATAGTGTTCTAAAGCAAAGTCTGCTGTGGAAAGGTTAACGTTTGCTTTTGTTGATTTTGCTCCTGGTCCTTCTGCTGCCATAGCGAAAGTAGATACTGCGATTAAAGCTGCTGCTGCGAATGTTTTTACTAATGCTTTCATAATGTCTTTATTTTATTGTGTTAGTTTTTTATCTGTTCTTATTTGTTGACTCAAAACTACCAGACAATACGCCCCCAGCCTACGGGCTTTAGACCAACGACCTAGAAAACTCGGTGAATGGCGGGAATGGGGAGGTGAAAGTTATCATTCGAATTAACGATTCAATTAAGCTATATTTAAAAAGGAAATTACCAGAATAAACAGTTCGAGTAAAGATATTAATTGAAGTCTAACAGAACACCACAAAAACTAAATTGCTAAAATGAAAATTTGGATCAGGATTATTCTATTGACAATAATCGATTTTGCAATCATTTGGTTATGGGTTAAACAAATGAATCCTGATCCGAGCGTTTCAATTGGAATTTTAATACTTGTACCACTTGTCGTCATCTTGAATTTAATTATTGCTTTGATTTTATACTTTATGAAAAGGGAATTTGTTGCTCTTTTCATAGTCAATTCTATTATTTCTGGAATAATAATGTTCTACTTGTTTGACAAAGGAATTGATAGATACCAAAATAATCGACTTGAAAGTTGGAACTTTAAACTGAAAGACGAAACTTATACAATTACACATTGGAAGCTCGAAAACACCTTTAGTATGAGTGAAAGCAATAGCCCTGGTTCATCAGCTTACTTTTTAGAGGGGAAATTTATTAGAAAAGCGGATGAATACTATTTAACAACAGACTCAACTGAATTCATTATCAAAAAAGGATATTTGTATAAGTTTAGAAATAAAAGTGACAGCATAAAGTTGACTAAAATTGAAAGGTAATAAAATGATATATATTGGATACTACTTATACGAATTAATTGATTTAAATACTTTCCAATTATTGCCTTCTCGTTCCAAAGTAACTAAATCTGTTTTGGTGAAGTTTTCAAATTTCAAAGTCACTTTAGCGACCATATAGTCTGCCGATTCCTCGATGATATCGGTGCTTACTGTACAGTTTAGCTTTTCGCCTTTTTGTTTTTTCAAGGATTTAACCACTTCGCTACGGCTGTTAGATTGCGTATTGGAAGCTTGGATCTTTTGATTGAAATCTTCTGCAAATAACTGCTCCACTCCTGCAGATTCTCCTTCAGTGGTTATCGCCACATAATCATCCAAAGCCAAGTCTGCGGTGGAAAGGTTAACGTTTGCTTTTGTTGTTTTTGCTCCTGGTCCTTCAGCTGCCATAGCGAAAGAACAGTTCACAAAACAAAACTACTTAAGGTTTGATATATTCTTGAAAACTCTTTTTGATGTACAGGATAATATCATAGTCGGACATGTATTTCGCTGTATCAATATTCGGACGGTACAATTGCATGAAAGTTTGTAGAGAGTCCCCTGTAAGGCCCGTCAAATTTTGAACCATACGTTTTGAAAAGGTATTATCAAGATACCGCTCTTCTTCTTCCTTTATTAATTTCTGTTAGAGCTTGGATTGAGGATTACGTTTTTTTCCCAATAGAGAAATAACAGAAAGCACATCAACACTTATCAGCGAGGCGGTACTATTATTTGCTTGATTAGGATGTCGCGGGACATTTGAAGAATAGTTTTTGGTGATGAAAATGTCTTTAAATTTGGGTTTACTATAATTGAAGGTCTTGGCAAATTCTTCCCGAAACTTTAAGGAATCAGCCCTATAATTTCTTAAGGGATTGATCTTGACTTCATCCAACAAGATTGTTGCCTGCTCCATATATATGACCAAATGATCAAGATTGCTATTATCTACTATATAGTTAACCGCACGATATCCGATTGAAGAAAAGGTGATTGTATCTCCAAGCTTAATGCCTGACACTATAAATTTGCCATAGCCATCCGAATAGATGCTGCGCGAAGCTACTTTGATCGAAACACCTATAAGAAAATCACCCGAATGCTTATCTTTAATCGTGCCTTTCAGATCTTGTGCAGAAGATATGTTTGTGATAAAGAGCAAAAGCAATAACAACTGTAGTCCACTCACTTTCAATTAGTTTTACATTAAAAATATTATGAAAACAAACATTTAGCAATGTTGTTAACTCTTTTTAACTCGCGACGCTTAGATAATAACCTGTGGCTATCCAAATAAAAAGCCACATCTCACGACGTGGCCTTAAATAAACATATGATTCACTAGTGGTTTGTCTTTTTAAGATTGGCAAACCACCAGTTGTAAAATTCTATTTATACGAATTGATTGATTTGGATACTTTCCAGTCATTGCCCACACGCTCCAAACTAACCAGATCAGTCTTGGTGAAGTTTTCAAATTTCAAAGTCACTTTAGCGACCATATAGTCTGCCGATTCCTCGATGATATCGGTGCTTACCGTACAGTTTAGCTTTTCGCCTTTTTGTTTTTTCAAGGATTTAACCACTTCGCTACGGCTGTTAGACTGCGTATTGGTAGATTGGATCTTTTGAGTAAAATCTTCAGCGAATAACTGCTCTACGCCTGCTGATTCACCCTCAGTCGTTACTGCCACATAGTGCTCTAAAGCGAAGTCTGCTGTGGAAAGGTTAACATTTGTTTTTGCCGATTTTGTTCCAGGTCCTTCAGATGCCATAGCGAATGTAGATACTGCGATTAAAGCTGCTGCTGCGAATGTTTTTACTAGCGTTTTCATAATGTCTTTTTTTATAGTGTTAGTTTTTTAGTTCTTATTTGTTGACTCAAAACTACAACACAACAGGCCCCTAGCCTACAGGCTTTAGACTAACGATCGGGAAAACTCGGTGAATAGCGGGAATGGGGAGGTGAAAATTTACTATCTTTAAGAAAACATTTTAATATGGTTGACTTAGCACGTAGAAAGGAACTTGCGTATCATTTAAGACATTTAGTTGTCGGGCTTATTAGCAATGATGAGTTTGAGGAGGAGATACTAGACAATGTATCCTTTGGTTATCTTCCTGAACATTATTATTCTTCAAAACAAGTCAAATTTGATGATCCTATCATAAGACCAATGCTCGAATTAAGCTGGTGTTTATATAGCGATTTAGAAAATCATACACTTACTGGCAAACACCAACTTTCTGATAAAGAACTGAAAGACATCGCTCGGTTTATTTTATTCCTACATTCGGATTTTGAGTACGAGTGGCCTTACTTTGATCATATAAATCCGCTATTACGGTTTTCATTTAAAGACTTGTTATTTACTGCCCTCACTTTGGGACAACATTATGGCGTAAAACTAAATGAGCGGAAAGAGCAGTTTGAAGAATTTATGCATAAAGGAGATCATGAGCTATGGCCGTTTATAAGCAAAGAACAATACGAACAGCAATTGAGAAAGCAACCATTTTTAAGAGGCAT
The DNA here is from genome assembly GCF_002325125.1 of Sphingobacterium sp. UBA1498. NCBI lineage: Bacteria > Pseudomonadati > Bacteroidota > Sphingobacteriia > Sphingobacteriales > Sphingobacteriaceae > Sphingobacterium > Sphingobacterium sp. UBA1498. The sequence goes on along the minus strand of NZ_DCRG01000031.1, from coordinate 21,996 downwards.
AAATTCAACAAAATCCAACTAAGGGCGTAAATTACATCCGTATTCTCCTTACCTACTTTCAGCTTAGCAAAAGCTTCTACAAGTCCAAATGATTGAAATTGCCTATCAACAATATAAAGTATTAATCTATACCGATCACCAATATACAGTTGAGTCCGCCGATAATCTCAGACGCTACAAACGGGTATTTGCCCAGCTAAGTTTCGTTACGCACTGCGTAGAGGATTGGTCGAAGTCGGGGAAGGTCTGGTAAAAATGCCGCATATTCGGTAGATTGGCTTCTGAAAAACCTTTTCCTAATGCATCTGACAAATACTTAGAAAGGCCTGATACTACAAAATCACCATAGCTTGCACGGATATTGCCTTGCTGTTCTTGCTCCACAATACGCTTACCGATTTGCCAATAGGTGTGCACCATAATGGTAATAGGTCTTCTAATAATTTTACTAATAAAATTGATCTTGACTTTTCGATTAAAAGCAATTTCCAAGCATCTAAGAAGGTTTTTGGGGAATCTATTTACAGACTCTTCTAATAAAATCGCCTATTCTTTCTACTTATCTTACTCCTACGCTTTCGATTGAAAAATGGTGTAAAGTAATTAAAAAAACATTTATGCTTGATCTTTCTCCTAATCATTTATTTTCCCTACTTAATTATGCTAATTGAGTAGTAATAACTACAGTTATGCTCGAGGCACTTCGCTATTTTAAATAAAACGTAAAAAAGCCACGTCTCACGACCTGGCTTCTAAACTAAACTTAAACATATGATTCACTAGTGGTTTGCCTTCTTTTAATGGCAAACCACTAGTTATTGAATACTATTTATACGAATTGATCGATTTCGATACTTTCCAGTCATTGCCCACACGCTCCAAGGTAACTAAGTCCGTTTTGGTGAAATTTTCAAATTTTAGTGTCACTTTTAGCGACCATATAATCTGCAGATTCTTCTAAAATATCAGTGCTAACTGTGCAGTTCAGTTTCTCTCCTTTTTGCTTTTTCAATAGTTTAACTACGGCACTACGGCTGTTAGACTGCGCATTGGTAGCCTGGATCTTTTGATTGAAATCAGCTGCGAATAACTGCTCTACTCCTGCTGATTCTCCCTCCGTAGTTACCGCAACATAATGTTCCAAAGCGAAATCTGCGGTAGAAAGGTTAATGTTAGCTTTTGTTGCTTTTGCTCCAGGTCCTTCAGTTGCCATAGCGAAAGTTGATACTGCGATTAGGGCTGCTGCTGCGAATGTTTTTACTAGCGTTTTTTATCGAAATTATTTGTTTTTTATTTGATGATAAAGCTATCATGAGTGCTTTTTGAATACACTCATGATGGTTCATAATGTCTTTTTTATAGTGTTAGTTTTCAGTTCTTATTTGTTGACTCAAAACTACGACACAATACGCCCCTAGCCTATCGGCTTTAGACTAACGATCGGGAAAACTCGGTGAATGGCGGGAATGGGGAGGTGAATTTTATTTTAGCAATTTAAAAATAATCAAGTTCCTATTAAAAGAAAAAATAAACGCCAGTTTGCCTTTTCACAGCTTCTTCAAACAGGCAAATAATTTCTTCCATAAGCTCCTGAATACGATCTTCTTTTAACCTTACATTTTTTAAATATTTTAACCCTTCCTCCAACTGTTGCTTATTCGTAATAGCATCGTCTTCAAAATCATCTATTAAACAGCCTAGCATATTATTCAAATCTGAAAATACACCAAAAGCATCTAATTGATAAAATTGCGACTCTGAGAGAACTAACTGGATCAAATCATGATCTCCAGCTTCATTAAAATCCAATAACTCTTCTGCCCTTTTGTCTTTTGGCGTAACGATATAACGATTTTTCATATAACAGTAATCCTACGGTTGAAATGCTATGTTCTTTTAAAATACTTTATTGAGACAGCTGCCGTCATATCAAGTTATCAAAAAAAATTACTCCAATAAAACTATTTCAAATTGACTGTTGTTCTTACAATACAAACCGGCTACAAGCTACCTTTCGGAAGAAAGGTTCAACATAAAAATTGGCGTCGTACAGTGAAAATCCAATAGTCTTTAAAAGCATTGGATGACGAAACAAAAAAGAGGAAACGATAGGAAACATAAAAATTACTGTACAAATAAACGCTAACGGAAAGGGTCTGATGAGAATCAGGCCCTTTTGACGTAAAAAAGCCACATCTCTCCTATTCAGCTTGACTTTAAGGATATAGGACAGCTTCTAGATTTTTGTAAGCGGTAACGTGTTTATTCTCTGACATTTTATTTAAATTGATTAATCTCCATTTCACTGAAGGAAGTTCCGAGACTAAAGCTGCGTCCAATCCTAAGAGTGCCCAATCAGGTGTCTTATTTTTGACAGAGAGTAAAAATTTACGTTCACTATCAGTCATCTCCTTGTTGATATCTGCAATCAGTTTCTCCCGTACAGAAAGTAGCTCCTCTAAAGAAACTTCAATTTCTGCCATTTGCGCAAACTCCATTTCATATATACCTGAGATATCTTTTCGGTTTGGATTAAGCAGTTCTGCCATCGGTCGAAAATGACTTATTAAAAATACAAGAAATGTTTTTCGTAATTCTTCCGTTAATCCTTCATTTTCGTATAACTGTTTTACATCAAACAAATCACGGGGATGTTGACGATCTAGGGCAGCGCAAAGTTTACCAGCATACAGATCTGGGTGTGATGCAACTAGCATTTCAGCATAACCAAATTCTTTTTCAACCTGCGGTCGCACTTCCATTCTGACAGCTGGGAAAAGGCTTCCACGTATAACAGGAGATAGTTCTATTTTAACACGAACATCATTAAGTGAAACTATTATTTCGTAAAGAATTATCCTGTTGTAGTGTTGTATTTTGAACTTGGGCACCTGCAATCGATTTCTTTATGGAATCTGTTATTCTCGCTAATGCAGCTCTGATATTTTCAAGAGAGGCGTCGCGATCCTCCATTGGCAGATACAACAAATCGATGTCTACGGAAAGCCTTGGCAAATCTCTATAAAACAAATTAATAGCCGTACCGCCTTTAAGTGCAAAACAGTCTTCTTTATCGATTATAGGTAACAATCGGATCAATAAACGGACCTGCTCGGCATATTCTTCTTTCTTACTCATAAAAATCAGGAACAGTTATTTTATATTTCTTATTTAGTTTCCCACCTGTGACGATCACACGATTACCAGATCCAAAATCTATTTTCTCAGATTGAAGTTTTGTAAACCAGGTATGATTTTGACGCTCGGCAAGGTAAAAGAAAAGCCTACGAACTTTGATATTTGTGCACAGTTCCAATAATCTTTGGAGTGTCCTAGGAGAAAGCGTATTTAATCCTTGCATTAATTCATCCGCATGTTCAAATGATATATTTTGGGGAACTTGATTCATCACTTCCAAAATAGCTCTTTCAGGAATGGATATACGTAAGCCTTCCTTTGTATTTTTCCAACTGAAAGCTCTAGTAAACTCAAGTAATGCTAGCGGCCTTTCATCTTCAAAACTATTACCAAATAAATAGCCAGAACTATGCTTAAGAAATTTGATCCCTGTTGTAAGGTTATTTATCCATATGGGAAGATTATCCCGGCCATATAAATGAATCAAGCGTTGATTAGACATCGGGAGATAATGGGTCAGTTTCTGAAGTTCTAAAGCCGATAGGCCTCCAATGGTTAGATCTGTATCTAGCTGTTTCTGCAGGAAATAGACAATATCCCCCCATTCCACTTCTGCCCCTTCACGTTTATATACTCCATTTTTCACAGTTTCCAATAGTCGACTCTTCAATAAATTATCGATCGCATGGCCTGTGAGATCATTCTGCTGTAGCCAAGATCTGGTAACCAAAGCTCCCTCCGGCACTAATTTTAACACATCTTTCCTTCTCTGAGAATACATATTCATGTTTAAACTATTTAAATTTATCGGCGAAAAACGCCGATAAATCAAATATACATAAACTGATTTATTTAACAAAACTTATATTATCGGCGTTTTTCGCCGATAATAAAGAAATATATAAACAAGTAAGTCTTTTCGAAAAACAAGCATAATACCGTTATTCCTGATTTTAGAGAAATGGATGTAAAAAACTCATATTGATATCATGTTATCTGAATTGACTCGCCGAGATCCTCCGCTCTACAAAAAATACAGCGATTGTTGCCAGTCACCTAAGACAACCGGAGCATCGCCAATGGCCAAAATCGATCTTTTGATGCCATCGATCTCTTGCTTATCCAATTTGTTTTTCAGCCTTTGCAAGCGGACCTGATTTCGCCCGCTGGGCTTAATCAGCACCAGATCGGACACATCAAACTGCAAAGTGCCTTTGATAAGATCGTAAAACTGCTCATTGGCAAAACTCAGTGTAATAAAAATACTGATCTTGGTTCGTAAAAGCCAGTCTCCAGAGGTCAGATAAAATGCAAAAGCATTCCTCATCTTGACATGTTCTTTAATACAGTAGCTAGCCACCTGGTGCACAGGCATAACTTTTACGGGAAGCCGTAATAATCTGTAATTTTTTATTCTTAAAATTGACAATATTGTAAAATGGATTGCAATAAAACTCAAAACACATTGATTTTCAATATTTTATTATATAGCTTTAATTAAATCATTAACCCAATCAAATACTGATATTATGGAATACAAAGTAGTACCTTTTGTAGCATCGATAGACCCAAGGACAGGCACATCGGATCAAGTAGCAGAACAATTAGAAAACCTGATTAATCAGGGTGCATCAGGAGGATGGAACTATGTAAGACTAGAAAGCGTCACAACTTATGTACATGCCGAAAATGGTTGTTTTAATAATAAACCTGGATATACGACGGCAAGACAGATGGTGGTATTTTCAAGGCCATGAAGTCTCTCCTATTGACCGCGATCCGATTGTATTGGTTGATCATCCCACCGGAAAGAAGACGTAAGTGTATATTTAGGCATAGCTGCTCTAAATATGTATTTGACGTAACTAAACATGAAGGCTTTAGGGCAGGTAGGAAAGCATTGCTTTCACGCATGAGAACCTGTAATGGTCACTTTGACATAATCACGGATTATAAAAGTGGTGAGCGGATGATGTACCTGAAAGGCGGTGTACTGGTTGGCGAGGCGGAGATCGCGGAGAGGTTGTTGTAAATAGTTTAGGGATGGAACTTAAAAAGCATACCTATCTGTATTTTTGCGAACTAAATCAATACAAAAAGCCGAAGATAACTGAGAAAGTCATATACACTGTAAACAATAATCTGTTAAACCTCTCCGAGTGTAGGTAATTGGCTTTTTAAAGGTTGTTCAATAAGGCTTTATTGAACAACTTTTATTCAGTCCTGAATCTTTATTTGTGTTGCCAGCACCTTCCCCCACCTGACACTTTTCGCTGACACGGTCCTCCTTTTTGGGTTGGAGCACCACAGATGCCCGAAACAGGTTTAGTTGATCCCGAACTTTTTACGATATGTCTAACAGTAACACTGGAGTTGCCTGACTTCGAAACCAGCCGCTTACCGTCTTTTATAATATGAGCAGACACAGTATTCGAATTCGATTGTCGCGCAGTGACGGTCACTTTCATCTCTGTGAATACCGAGCGTGGAAAATCTTTCTTCCATGTTCCTTTATGACCATTCACATACACCGTAGTCCCTAGATCATCAACATAGTTAATGTCACATTCATCACATTCTGTTTCATAACCATATGTATCGTATTCCGATTCAGCTTTTTTACAGGCCATAGATAAAAATGAAATAAGAAATAACAATAGATACTTTTTCATAACACAGCTGATTAATAGTTAATGACGGTTTCCACGATCTGCTCTGAATATTTGTAGATATCATCCAATGAATCTAGATCATATTTAGCCTCCTTTTTGTCTTTGTCAAACAACCCGATACGCAGGCGATTGGGCGTAAAATAGAATCGACAGATCGGTTTGCGGTTGTTATCATCTAGTAAGATGCCGCAGTAGGACTGATTATCACGCATAAATATGCGACCTACCTCGATCTCTTTACGCAAAATAGATTTAATGATCAGGTATCCCTCAATCTCTTCCTCCGTGGTGACAATCAAGGCATCGGGTTCTGTCGGTGCAATTGCAGCGCTCTTTTCTTCGGCTTCAGTTTCTTTTTTGAGTGCGCTTTTTAGTCTTTCGGCGATCTGGTCGTTAACTATCTGTGTGAACACACGCTTTACCAATGGCGTAAACTGTTCCAAAACTTTTGCTGTAACAACACTTGGATAGGCTTGCTTCGCAAAAAAACGAACGAAATCGTCGCTTGGGTTTTGCATCTCGCCCATTGCTAAAATAGTCAACTCATTAAAGTACTTTAATTCGCTCGCAACGCTGGAAATGCTTTCGAGATCAAATTCTGTCTTATGGAATTTGCGCAATTCGGATACTTCATTGTCTTTGATATCCATAATCTTGAACTCAAAAAATGGCTTTTCGTCCATCTTATTCGGAGTAACCAGATCGGTGTAAAAGCGGTATTCTACGCCGTTCGTCAGCAAACCAAATTTAGCTTCTGTGGTATGGAAATAACGGAACAATTGTGAATTGTGTGGATCAAGCCCGTCCGCATAATGTTTGCATTCAATTAAGATAACAGGTTTGTCTTCACGTAATATCGCATAGTCAACCTTCTCCCCTTTCTTGATACCGATATCGGCAATAAACTCTGGTTGTACCTCAAACGGATCAAACACATCGTATCCCAATATCTTCAAAAACGGCATCACTAAGGATGTCTTTGTGGCTTCCTCTGTTTTGATCTGTGGTAAAAGTCGGTCAACTCGTTTTGCGAACTGACGAATCTCATCTTTAAAATCCATAATAAAATAGTTTTGTTAGCAATAAGTGGTTTCTTTAATCTTCCCAACCGCAAAGGGTTTTACCTTCTTTTTGTGCTTGCTCCCGTGTTGTCTTGATGGTTTTGGCACTGCACGACTTTAATCCTCTACAGTTTTCATTGAGGTGATATCGCTTCCCTTTGCCACTACCACAAACGTATACTGTATTCTTATCTGAACTTTCTTTCACTAGCGAAGCTGTGGTACCATCAAACCGCAAGAGGATAATAAATAATAGGCTTATCAATTTCATAATACATCAAAAATAATCGGATCAGCGCATCTTATTTTACGGTTTCCCGTAGTGACACATTTTACTTTAATAAGCCCATACACCCTTCTTACTTTCTCTAGCCTCATGCTGAAGCTTCACAAAAAGGGCTGTATGTTTTACATTGGGAGGATAGGTATCTACAACAGCAAATCCGCCTTTTACTAAATCAGCGTTCAGAAAAGTACCATCCAGCAAATAGATGTAAGCCAGCATCCGTCTATATCTGTCCTTTTTCTGAACATCAAGTTCGAGCTTCACCCACTTATTTTCGGTTAGTTTTTGCACATATTCTTTTGCTTCCTTCGCATAAGGTCCCTTTAATTTACCGCGGGAATTGCGCGTCTCTGGTGCATCAATTCCTATAAATCTGACCTTAAATTTTTCACTACCATTATTAACCCAAAAAGTGTCGCCATCAATGACCTTCGTAACATAAACTTCTTTTTGTTGCCACCGGTTGATCATTTCCTCCTGAAGTGGAGCAGTAGATTTCCCTTTTCCAGAGGCACTAATAAAATTTTGTTGAGTGACCTCAGTCGCCTGTTCACTTCCGCAATTAATAAATAAAGGTAATATGAAAAAGATGGCAACCAGTATTTGCCATCTTTTTCTAAATCTAACTAGCTTTTTCATTATGCCGAAATCTTTTCATCAGCTCCCTTTTCAGGAAATAGTATGGATACCAAAACAGATAAAATAAGAATTCCCCCTACAATGCCCAAAGAAACTGGTGAAGGGATATGATACCAAGGCGAGATGATCATTTTGACACCAATGAACGTTAAGATTACCGAGAGCCCGTAAGGAAGTTTGCTGAACATATGGATAAAATTGGACAGTAGAAAATAGAGCGACCGAAGTCCAAGGATGGCGAAGATGTTGGATGTGTAAAGAATAAAAGGATCCTTGGAAATAGCAAAAATAGCTGGGATAGAGTCGACCGCAAATAACACATCTGTAAATTCAATTACGGCAACAACAACCAAAAGCGGGGTTGCAAGTTTCATCCCGTTCTGAACAGTAAAAAACTTTCCTTGATCATAATTATCAGATACCTTCCAGAATTTCTTCACCAATCGCGCACCTGCTGTTTCGCTAAAATCCTCATCTTCATCGTCATCACCACTTCCCCAAGATTTGATCCCTGCAAAAACTAGAAACAAACCAAAGGCTGTCAACACAAGATTGATATTCCAAGGTAGAGCGGCCAGACCAAAGAAATCCAGTATCGGATTAAGATAGGTTACATTAATTAGGCCTACGCCTGCAAAGATGAAGATCGCCCGAAAGAGCAATGCACCCAAAATCCCCCAGAACAGTACTTTGTGATGTAATTCACGTGGCACTTTGAAGTAAGAAAACACTAAGATAAACACAAATAAATTATCTACTGACAAGGCTTTTTCTATCCAGTAAGCTGCCTGGAACTGGGTAAACTTTTCTATTGCAGTGGCATGCCCTCCAGCATCCTGATTAAATACATAATAGACAACACCGGAGAAAATCATTGCCAACGAAATCCAAACCACTGTCCATATAGTCGCTTCTTTGGAAGAAACAATATGGCTCTTTTTGTTGAAAACACCCAAATCCAGTAACAGCATGATAATGACTGTCAACCCAAATCCCCAGATTAGACCAGGATGTAATTGTAAAATACTTTGTTCCATTTTTATAAATTATTGATTAGTTAGCGTGATAAATAATAACCTTCCCCCCTCCTCATTGGACAGTAGAATCTTTTTGCCGTCAGTCAATTCAACCATTGAATTAATTGGTACATCTTTTTGCTCAGTCAGGTCCTTCATCCCCGGCAGGTTTTGGTTGACTAGCATCCATTTATTTTGGTAATAGGTAAAATACCCAACTGGTTGCTTATCCTCAGCGGTAAGGCTTTCATTCCGTATCACTTTACGGGATACATGCCATTTGAAAAGATATTGATTGTGATAGACCATTAGCCGATGTCCTTCGGGTTTCCATACAGTATCTTTAAATTTAAAATAGAGATCGATGACAGGAAGGCTTCCTTTATGCGCTGTACCACAGAATGGACAGATAGGTTTGGTAGAATTGTCAAATACGTACCACTTCTCATCACATTGTGGATTATTGCACGGCTGAATAAGGTCTACTGTTTTCAATAATGCAGTCTCCCACTCGTTGGCAATGGGACGCAACATAGGGTTGTGCAGGCCATCGATAAAAGCCCGTTTAAACAGATCTGCCAAATAGGGTCCCGTTTTGGTGTAGGAAAGCTTATTAGGGTTTCCCCAGAAGGATTCCCATTTTCTCAGCTGATCGGTCTTAACAGCATTCATTCGATCAGTAGGATGCTCAACAAACAGGGCTTTTTCTCCCATCGCCATTAGTTCATCTTTTTCGGCATCAAGATCCCAAATCTTACCACCCCGCAGTGGGTGCCGTCGCAACAGATACATATAAATCAGCACTGCCAAGGCATGAAGATCTGTCTTTTGATTAGGCAGTACCCGATCGGGATCATTAAGTTTAAGGTGTTTGGTCTTTAATACCTCTGGGGCAATAAAATCGGCTGTACCAATCACCTCAGGAGGGTACAATCCGGGGACAACCAAACCATCCAAATCAATGATATTGGCAGACTTACTAACAGGATCAATCAGCACATTATTATAGGATAGATCTGAATGGGCAAGCCCCATTTGATGCATTTTCTTGACGCCCCGACAAATATTAATAGCAATTTGAAAATAACTTAGCCAATCGCCTAATTCGGACTTATCCAAGGCGAGCGGATATTGTTGATGACGAAAGGATGGTGCAGTAAACCACTTTCCAACTTTCTCCCCTCCTTTTATCATCGCATTGGCACCATAACCCTTTGCAAAGAAAAATTTGGTATCATAGATAGGTACAATGACGCCTGTCTTGCCATCCTGTTCTACCGCATCATAAGGCCAGCGGTAGATTTCCTGCAAGAAATAATCACCTGCACTACCATTCTTAATATTGTCTAAATATAAAGTGACAATACGCTTTATCCGATCCCGCTGATTGAAGTCTAGGGTGTTTCGAAAAAAAGCAACCACGTATTTTCTATTGGGTGCGAAATAGACATCCTTAACACCACCTTGTTTGGGACTGCCGTCATCTATATACTTGTAAGTCCGAGACGGATCAATAATGGATTTTATAGTTATCGTCTTCATCTGTTAATAGATTATGGCTAGTGTTCTATCGTCGTGGTTACCTTTACTCCAGAAGTCAAGCCAGGTCAATAACTGATCCTTAATATGTTCATCTGTCAGAAAATCTACCTTTACACCGTCTTCATTTTGCCCACCTAGATCTTGTAGAAAAGTATTCCATCTTTCTTTATCTTCCAGTTTGTTTTCTGTAATAAATTTGGCATCATAGATCCCATCTGTCATCAACATCAATTTTGAAAAATCATCAAATCTATTGATCGCAAATCGTAATGGCATATCACTGTGACTGAAAATCTCTGGCATGGTAATAAAACGGGTTCCCCCACCAAACTCACCGATATCGAGCAGATTGAGTAAATGTACTTCCTGTAGATCGCCAATAACAACATTGATCGGGCAGTCACCGACACCAAATGTCAGGACCACGTAGCCAAAATCAAATTTTTTGACAAGCGCAAAAATCAATGTGGTATTGAGATCCTTCAATAGAATATCTTCCTGTTTGGCAAACTCCACTAGCTTTGCATGTACATCGCGAATAGATTTGTAAAGGATATTGATGATCGAAGATTTGACCTTGAGCAGGCATTCTTCAGTAGTCATTTCGGCTTTAGCAACCTCTTCAATTGGCTCATTGACAATATTTGTTGTGGCCGCGGAAACAGGTTGATCATCTTTTGGTACAGGCGGAACTGCTTCAGCGGGTGCGGTAGTATAGTAAGCCAAGCATAAATCGTTTAATTCGTGTAGAAGAACCTCGTTATCGAAAGTTTTAACAAGATATTCTGTAGCTATTTTAGATCCTTGCCGGGAAAATTTTGCCGAACCAGCTCCGTCCGCAACGGCCACGACGGCCCAAGCTTCAGGCAGTGCAGACACATAAAAATGATCATCACGAAAAGAACCTTCGTGTGCATGCGAGCGTCCTCTTTGTGAGGCAACAACTATCCGCTTGTCGAGAAAGGCTCCAGCATATTTATCACTGTCCGCCTTGGCGTATAGATCATTTTGATTGCTCGGTTTATTCAACCAAAGGTCCTTAGGATCAGCATTGACAATAAATGGGATGATCTTAATGTCTTCCGTTGGATTTTCTTCTAGAGTATTAATAAAAACCAAGTGCAAATCCATAGTAAGTGCCATGTTTGGCACTCCACAGATACTTGAAGTCTCCGGATCAAAGGTTAAACCAACCTTATCCAGATTTTTGATCTGTTGGATGCGAATATTGGGAAATTGAGCTAGGTCAAAACTATACGCATAGTGTTTTTTCGCATTAGCATTAGTAATGACCAGTTGCGCTTCTTTAAATTCTTCCTTCTCTCTATACATTTGAAATATCGCTATTATCTGCTGTTTTAATGAATTAATATCCCTTGCTAATGCATTGATCTTCGCATTGTGCATCAGTTTGGCCAGCGTATTATCAACGACCTTGTTCTGCTCTACTTTAAATTCGTCCAGCAGTTGTTTTAAAATTGTTTCCACGATTAACCTAAAGTTCTATTAATATCAAATCCGCCACCTGAGGCACCATAAAAGCCAATATTGCCACACCAAGGGCATGTATTTTCGCCATCACCTTTGATACAATGTATTCCACCACAGGAGCAGCTGGCGAGACCAAATTGGTTACCGCAACAAGGACAATTGGGATTACCATACAGCTCGTCGGTTGATACCTTCAAGTTAGAATTGTCAAGTCCAGAATAATCACGATAGGCGTTTTCATCTATTTTATAAGCTCCTTGTACACGATAAACTCGGGTAGATAAGTCCATTATACCTGAATCTTCTATATCACGCCTAAATTTGATCAGATATGACTTATCGGTATTTGAACATTTTGCATTAACCACGACAAAATTATCATCCACAATCTGATGCATTCTAACTGTATCAACTTTCTCAATCACCTCAGGAGTGCTTTTCGCTAAATTTATTGTATCAGTATTACTATTGGTCACTTGCTCACTTGTCGCTTTGATGGAAGCTGTCACCCATTTAAAAAACTCTTTGTATGACTGCGCACCGCTATTATTAAAACGCAACACATGTGGGGTCAGTTGCTCCAGTAATCCATAGTTGGTATTATCTCCTATTGAGATCGCGATTAGATTTGCTTTGCGTTGGTATACTGTATTCCACTTTTTGATGGCTTCTTCTGTATCATCTGTCGGTACACCGTCCGTAAACAAAAATATAATGGGTTTCCAATCACCTTTTCGTTCATAGGTCGTCGGCATTAACTCGTTATCAATGGAGCGCATCAGTTCTGTCAATCCACTGGACAGCGAGGTTCCACTACCAATGGGCAATTTTTGCGGATAAAAAGTGATCACATCCTGTAAGGGTGTAATGACCTTGCTTTTACCGGCAAAGCCAATGATGGATATCCATACAGTTTCGAGTGCAAAAGGATCAGTTTTGAGTGTCTGAATGACGGTACCAATACCATCTTGTACTTGTTCTATAGGTTCGCCGACCATAGATTCAGATACATCTATCAAGAAATATACAGGTAACCTTCTCATGATTAATTCAAAGTTTTAAATGATAATATTCAATTCGTTCGGTGGAGGTGGAAGTGTCAGAATTTCGCCAGTACCTTGAGATTTACTGCCCATTTCAATTGATGAACTCACCCATCGAAAGAAGGTTGTCAATGTATTACTATCGGTGGTATCCAATTTGACAACTTCATCCGTCAGCTCCTTTAAAAAAGAAACTTCGGCTTTAGGACCAGCTGCGCAACCAACAATAATTCCAAAATCCATTGCTTTGATTTTGGGAATGCACATCCGATATTTCTGAATATCGGATGGCTTTCCATCGGTAAAAACAAAGAGCAAAGGCTTCCAGTCACCCTTTCGTTCGGTCGATCCCTTGACCAGTTCATTGTCTATCATTTTAAGCAACATTTCGAGTGCCTCTCCTGTATGAGTTGGGCCGCTTTCGGGGCAATGTATTTCTACTGGCTGAAAGCTTGCCAAGTCGGTCAAAGGAACTAGATTATGAACTTCACGATCAAAGGTAATGACACTGATATGCAAGGAATCCATAGCCTGTGGATCCGTACGGAGCATACTAATGAGCCCATTAAAGCCATTATTCAATGCTTGTATGGGCTCACCACGCATAGATCCTGAGGTGTCGAGCAGAAAGTAGGCTAATAATCGTCTGTTCATAACTAAGCTACTATAACTAACTCCGATGGCGGTGGTGGTAGCTGATCCAATCCAGTTACCTCTTTTCCTGATTCCTCAACTTTGGTCGATGTAGTGGATATGGAAGCCGTTACCCATTGAAAGAATTTTGAGATGCTTTCTGAATCTGCACTGTCAAGACGTACTACAGAATTAGTAATTTGTCTTAAAATGGCATCATCAGCCCCCTGTCCGGCTGCACAACCGACAATCAACCCTTTATTAACAGCCTTTAGTTTGCTATACCCTTGCTGCCAATTATCCGTTGGGATACCGTCGGTCATAACGAAAATCAGCGGCTTCCAGTCACCTTTCTGTTCCAGTGTGGTCGTGGTTACCTCTGTTTCCAGTTTATCAGCAAGTAAGGACAAGGCTGCACCCAAGGAAGTCACACCTGAGGCTTTAATATCAACCATCTGGAAGGATGCCAAATCGGTCAAGGGTACAATCTGCCTAGCGTCAGAGTCAAAAGTGATAATACTGACAAAAGCGGTCTCAATCGCTTGAGGATTTTGACGTAGGGAATGCATCATCATCTGTACACCGTTTTTAACGGCTTCAATTGGTTCTCCGGTCATTGAGCCAGAAGTATCCAATAATAGATATACGGGAAGTCTTCTCATGGCTATAAAAATTTTTGCTGAACGGTTTTAATAGTCTCTTCCAACTTACGGTCTTTAGTAGGCTCTCCAATGGCATTAAATTTCCATGTACCATTGCGTTTATAAAATACGCCCAATACCATGGAGACGTGCCCAGAAAAGCCCTCACCTTTAGCAATATTGTAGGTCGCAAATACTTCATTAACCCGGGAAGGTGTACCCTCATAGATCCGGATAGAGGCAAAAGGAATAGTCCCGAAATCATGCCCACGATAACTGTTGAGCACAAACGCGACATGAGTTACTTGACTATTAAGCTTAGAAAAATCAACCGTAATGATTTCATTATCCAAGCCATCATCGCCATCCATGTCTCCTGTCAAATCGTCGCCACTATGACTAATGGCCCCATCTCTAGATCGTAAACTCCCGAAGTACACAACATCAACATTATTTTTAGATTCATCGAAAAGAATACAACTGGCGTCTAGATCTACCGCTTCTTTGTCTGTTCCGCCGAGCCAATTTTTCCTTTCAATAGCTCCCCAGTTCACACCCACACAAACATTTTGCAATACTGTACCATTACCTTTCTGAAGGTTGATACGTTGTCCTTTTTGAAGATTAATTCCCATTTTCCTTAATTGTATTTTGTTAGATAGTCTTCCAATCCACCCTTCATGCCCATACCCACAGCTTCAAATTTCCACTCACCATTCCGTTTATAAATACGGCCAAACTCGACAGCAGTCTCTATGGAGAAATCCTCTTCCAATTCGTATTTCAATAGTTCCTCATTGGAAACAGTGTCGAGAATACGCATAAAGGAATTGCGTACTTGTCCAAAGTTCTGACCTCGCGATATTGCATCGTGAATAGTAATGACGATGCATATTTCTGTCGCTGTATCTTCAATCTTCGCTAGATCTACGATGATTTGTTCGTCGTCTCCATCCCCATCTCCCGTAAGATTGTCACCAGTATGAACTACTGCCTCATTTGGAGATTTTAGGTTGTTGTAAAAAATAAAATGTTGATCTGAAAGGATCTTTTTGTCTTCTCCAAGAATAAATACCGAAGCGTCCAAGTCAAAGGCACTTCCAGTGGAAGAACTATTGGTGTCCCACCCTAGGCCGATTGTAAATTTGGGTGCATTGATGTTCTCTCTTTGCCCTTTTTGTAAATTGATTGCCATGATTTATGTTGTTTTAGTTTTATAATATTCTGTTGGTAATGCACTATAGTATGGTAGTTATTGCTAATTGCTAGATCGAACAATTCACAGCTTTTTTCTACCGGGATTTGATTGACGACCTGGAAAAAATCTACTTCATTTAACAAGAGTAAATATTTAACCAAGCGTGTATTGAAGTGAAAACTACTACTGTTAATAATCCGTACAAGGTCGCCCGGTGATTTGACATCAAAATAATTGTACGTATTCTCGATATTGGGATGGATAGAATGGTTGACGAGCTCAGCATAATAGACAAAGAAAAAAGTCCCCTGCACGTTATGATCTTTTAGTATTTTTTCAACTGTCAGTTCGTGGCTTCCAGTGATTTTGATATCATCTAAAAAAATACAGAACCTATCTGCTATAAAATCCCGATCCAAATGATAGGTATCGTTGGCAATAAGTTTCAAGCGTTGTTCAGAGTCCATATTTCCATAGTCCTCCACATAGGTCTGTTTGCGATGGATCTTACTTTCTTTGCATGCGGCCTTGCCATGCTGAAACAAAAATCTATTTAACTCCCGTTTGAAATAGGAACATAAAAAATTGGATGCTGTCGGAATGGAGTTATATGGACTAGGCAGTAAAATAATCTCTTCTTGTTCGAGAATCAAATTCTTATGCTTTGCCAAAAAACCCATGCACAGTTCTTTTGCAAACTTCTCGGCATAAATCGTCTCTCCAAACTTAAAGCGACTGTATTCCATTTCTGAAAAAGGACATACATGCTGATGTTCAACATGATGTAAGCTATATCTGTACATCATAATTTATTGGATTAATATTGCGTTAAAACCATAATTGATAGCGCCATTATAATCTGCTTTTTGATTATCACCTATATGGACAATATCTTTTTTCTTGATCGTTCGCTGTTGTCTTATTTTTTGGAAAACAAGTTCAAAAGCTGTATTATTTGGCTTGGAAACCCCTATTTCATCTGAATAAAGTTGAAAAGAGAAGAAATCCGATAGCTCATAATATTCGAGTACCCGACGTAACACGGTACCGTCTAGAAATGCAGTATTGCTTAAAAGACTTAGGGTCTTCCCCTTGGAAACTATTGTTTCGAATACGCTTTTCTGATTATCATTCAAGAGAACAGGCTTATATTCCCAAAAAAGAATATCGACTTCCCTCGTGAATTCCGTCAAACGCTCTTTGAGATCTGTATCGAGATCAACCCCTAATTCACTTAAAATCAAACAGTAGATAAACTCACGATCTATATGTTTTCCTGTTATCTCACTGATCTGATTACTCAAAATATCGTAATGCCGGACGACTTTACCTATATCCCCGATCTTTTTATCGACGCAAAAGAAATCCCGTAGCAACATATTTCTCTTTTGTTTGAAATGAGGATTTGATTTGATGAGTGTAAGCCATAGATCAAAAGAATAGTGTTCAAATAATGACGTATCAATAACCATAATGATTTCCTATTTTGATCCGGCCGTCCATTGCATTCCCCATCGGTAAGCCTTGTCACAGTCTCCATGCGAATTATGGAAAGTCACCAGCTTTCTGACAGTGATTGAATTTTGAGAAAAGAGTATTTCAGCAATCGCACAGAATTTGCTGTGACTGGATTGTGCTCCCATCTGTACTTCTATTTCCGCATTACCAGGGACCTTTACAGTGACAACACCATTTGTTTCTTGCCAACGTGCTGCCCCTTCGTAAATGAAACAGTAGATAACCATCCGTTTCAGGTCCTTGAGTCCAGCCGGATTTACAATGATATTTTCGCCGGAACCAGAGCTGCTCCCTCTATCATCACCAGTATGCCATATCCAGGGTTCAGCCACATAACGTCCTTGCCGGGTCAAACGATCCTTGGTCCCTCCCTTGCCACCGGAAAACTGAAGACCATCGATAACAGTTTTCTCTCCGTTATTCAACTCATAGAAACATCCCAGATCCAGGTCGATATCCTTACTGAATAAACTTCCAAATATTCCCTTTTTTGTTCCTTTTGACCAATTCAAATTGATATTGATCTCCTGTGTAATTGGATTACCTTTTTTTGATAAGTCAATAAAATGCGAGTCACCTTTCTTTTCAAGGGTGATTTTCTCTAGGTTAATAGCCATAATTTATATTATTTTATAATTTGTCCTTTATAATATTTTGACAGGAAGAAGGCTAGATCTTCTTTATAGCCCATACCAGAAGCTTCAAATTTCCAGCTATCATTGCGACGATAAAGACGCCCGAACTCAACGGCAGTTTCAAGAGAAAAATCTTCTCCTAATTCGTATTTCGCAACTTCTTGTCCATTGCTATCATCTACGATTCGTATGTAGGAATTTCTTACCTGTCCATAATTTTGCCTGCGGGCAATCGCATCATGGATGGTAACCACAAAGGATATCTCTGTAATTCGTGAATCTACTTTTGATAAATCAACTTGAATACCTTCATCATCTCCATCGGCACTATTTCCACCGGTTGGATCATCACCTGTATGATGAAGTGCGCCATCTGGAGAATCTGTATTTCCATAAAAAATAAAGAAAGGTTCAGCCGGTATCTGTTTGAATTGATCAATCATAAATGCGGATGCATCTAAGTCAAAATCATTCCCTGTTCCTTCATTAGGATCCCAGCCCAATCCTATGGTAATCTTTGTAAGTCCAACTTCGATCCGTTGTCCTTTTTGTAGGTTAATAGCCATATTTATCTGCTAACAAAAGTTTAGTTAATTTGGCGAGATAAACTATGATGTACACAGTATTACCTCGCTGAGAACAAAACTAACTAGATCAAAGCAGCGTTCTTTACGGGAAACCGTAGCTCATAAAAATTAAATCAGAATCTTAACATGATATTCAAAATATGATATTACGTAAAAATAGTAAACTACATTTCAGTATCTTACAAGCTATTTTTACTATCATTTCGTCTTATAATATTGTCAACAGAAGTACTTTAGATAAAACAATTACCTTATATTCTTGAGATAAGCAGCAATACGATAAATACCGCTTTAAAACTCAACGTAATCGACATACTGAAAGAGGATTTTTTCAAGAATTTTGATACCTTTAGAAAAATAACATCCAGCAATTTATTAATCTATATGAGTGCAAATGTTCCTATTGTAAGGTCAGTGTCCTGGCCAGCTGTTTTAATCCTTATTGTCTTCTGGATGGTCCTGGTGGTAGCTTCCTTATTCTTATTCCAACTTGAGGGTGTGATGGTCGCCTCAGTCCTTTTTTTCATTTTAGTAACAGCATTGCAACAGCTCATTCCAAAGAGCCATAAAAAGGGAATGAAAGCAGTCAAACAGAATGACTTTAAAGGTGCGATTGAATATTTTAAACAGAGTGTCGATTTCTTTACAAAAAAAGAATGGCTAGATAAATATCGAGCAGTTACCATGTTTAGCGCTTCAAAAATGAGCTATCGGGAAATGGCGCTCTGTAATATTGCATTCTGTTATTCGCAGATGGGGCAAGCCGAAAAAGCAAAAGCGCTCTACGAAGAAATTCTGCAAGAATACCCCGAAAATGGAATCGCTTACTATGCGCTAAACTCAATAAATACCTTTTCAAATCCGGCAGATTAAAAATAGTGCATTCAGATAGGGCGCTCATAAGCCTAGCTTTACAGATAATCATGAAACAAATAAAGGCTATCCTACGATAGCCTTTTCTCATCATCTTATTGGTTAAAATATGGCACTAAATATCTTGAATGCATTAGATATCGTTTTCACAAATAATCCTACCTCGTTATTTATCTTGCTTTCACAAAAGTAGCATGATACACCCAAGAAACTTTACGGAAAACCGTAATCCTATATAAGAGATTATTTATATGAAGCCTAATTCTTTACAGTATGCAACAAGCTGTTCGTTTTTAGTATATCCAAGTACATCCTTCATGAGATTGAGCCGTTTCTCAATACTACTCAGGCTCGACGGCCGAATATCACGTTGCTGGAGATACTCGGGCATTTCCTTTTGGGATACACCTTCGTACAGGAGTTTAATGATATGTAGGTCAAACTGCGTAAACTCATGCGAGTTCTGCTCCTGAATGAATTTTTTACTGTCGGGCGATTGGTACGTGCGGTTCTGATCAACAGCTTGCAACGCCTCGCGCAGATGTTGTCCATCGCGGCGTGCTTTACGTACCAATCCATCGATCTCGTTATTCTTGAACATATCATTGATCAAAGATGAGCGGTCCTTGGCCGTCAGCACAATAACCTTGATATCTGGCTGTACAAGTTTGACGGCTTTGATCAGAGAGAGTCCATCTTTTATCTCCTGCGGACTATCATCATCTTCAAATTCGATATCCGTAATGAGTAGGTCATACGGTTCGCCATCGCGGATCGCATTTTTAATCCAGGTGAGTGCATGGTCGCAATAATAAACGTATTTGGTATTGTGAATACCGAGGTCGTGTAGGGTTTTCTGCACGGAAATGTTAGCTATCTCGTGGTCTTCGGCAATGAGTACTTTCTTAAACATACATTATTGTCTTTTTATAATGGGATAACGGTCGTGATATTGAGCCCTTTTCCCGGTTCATTCACAAAGGTAATTTTACCACCAAGGCTTTCAATACGGGAAACCGTATTCGCTAGTCCTTTTCCTTTAGATTTTTCTTCAGGGATTCCAACACCATTATCCTTATAGAATATGTTAAGCTGTTGGTCTGTTATGTCAAAACGTACGACGACCTGTTCGGCCTGACTATGTTTCTTCATATTGACCATCAGCTCCTGAAGCACATGCTTCACTTCATCCTTAATACGTTTGCTAATATCGTCCCATTGTTCGGCATCATTACCGGCGATTAATACCTTCCGATGGTCAGCGGCAAAGGATTTGAGTAAGCTTGCCAATTGCTCGTTATAAGGTATCTCTGTGATCGTTTCCTGTTCGACATCGTGCGAGATATCGCGCGACTGGTGGTACATATTTTCCAGTTTATCGAGCACACCATCGCGGTCCACCTCATCGCCATGTTCGATTTCCGACATCACCCGGTAGATACCATTGGCCACGACATCGTGAATCTTTTTAGAAAGATGAAGCTGTGTTTCTTTGACGCGGTTCTGTGCTTCGAGTTCAAGACGTTGCTTGCGTCGTTTGTACCAGAGGGTACCGCCGCCCACAGCCAACAGCAGTAAAAAGATACTTGCGCCGGTAATGGCTCGTTGTCTGACCAGACGGTTTTGCTTTTCGGCATTTTCTTTTTCCAGTCGCAGGTTATCGGCTTTATTTTTTTCGACTTCGTAGCGGATCAGGGCGAATTGGTTTTTGGCAGCAGAGCGCGCTTGTTGGATGCTGTCGTTGAGTGCCAAATAGGTAGACAGATAACGTTGAGAATTCGATGAATTGGTTTGAATTAGGCCCCTTAACGCGTTCAACTGATCATCCGCACTATTTATGACAGTTGCTATTTCATATTGCTTATGCAGATAATAAATCGAGGAATCCGAATTTTTATTGTCATAGTATTTAGCTAAACTCGCATAACTTGAATTCTGACCCCAACGATCTTTTTGACTAGTCCTTATCGCTAAAGCTTTATGATAATCCGGTACGGGATTATAGATGTTGTCTGCCATCCATTTTGTTTTGGCTAAATTATTTAAAAACTTGGCGTAGTCCGTTGTTCCACTCGGGACTTTTGACAAGATTTCTTCGGAAAGCTTAATTGATTCGGGATAGCGTTTAGCATTTCTTAAACAGACGGCAAGATTATTTTTATATATTAGTGTATTTTCGGGATTAGTGGAATATTTTATAGCCTGATGATAATAAGGGATAGCTTGGTTATATTCACCTAATTCATCTGTAGCATTAGCAATTGTATTATAGGCATAACATAAAAGGGAATCTGTATTTAATTTGGCAGACTTAAAGTAGTTAACAGCCATTATAGACATTTCTTGTGCGCCAAAGAAATCTCCTTCATCGTATTGAAATATCCCAATAAAAACCATGCATTTTGCCGTTCCTAAACTATCTTTTTCCTGCAAGAATCTATCTTTGGCCAATTCAAAATAATAATAAGAGCTATCCCTATTATTGGTTTGCAAAAATGAAAAAGCATAATCATAATATCTATTTTCATTTCTTATCACCTCTTCCATTTTATGGTTGGTACAAGAAATAGCAAAGATTGAAAATAGGAGAAAAATAGTTTTTTGCACGGCTATATTTTTCTCGAATTTATTTAAAAATTTTGGTAAATCAATTCTTAAATAAACAAGGGAACTGATTGAAATCAGCTCCCTTGTTTATTTAAGAATTAACTTCACTTTTTAGGAGGGAACGGATTCCCCTTATCTCCCCCATCCCCAGGATCTGTAGGAGGCTGATCAGTATCTGCCGTTTGTACTGTTGGAGTTCCAGTGCTTGGTTGTGAATTAGACGGTTGACCAATTCCAAATAATAGATATAACAAAAAGCTTATCATCGCTCAAAAAATTTAAAAAGTTGAAAAAATGAGTAGGCCCCGTGCACCATGCACGGGATTGCTACAAATGTTTTCAGAAGGCCTTCTGAATTTTTTGGGAAGTAAGAGTGTCAATCGCGGGAGGCAGAAGCTGCTTCCCAAACCGGCTAA
>NZ_DCRG01000012.1:0-119518 GCF_002325125.1 Sphingobacterium sp. UBA1498 | reverse complement strand
TTTTCGGACACCCTCTTTTTTTATTTTTTAAAGCACATTTTAAGACACAGTTCTATTTGTAAGAATTTACAGATTTTGAAATTTTCCAGGTTCCATTTTCTTTGACCAGGGTGATTAAATCTGTTTTAGCGAAATCGTCGAATTGCATGGTAACTTTCGCGATTGCGTAATCGGGTAATTCTTCAACAATCTGTGTTGTTGTTCTGCAGTTCAATTTGATCCCTTTTTGTTTTTTCAAAAACTCAATGATCTCAAGACGGCTATGTTTCAAATCTTGCTTACCACAAATTTTTTGGTTAAAATCAGCTGTGAAAAGTTTCTCTAAATTCGTTACTTGACCTTCGGTCATTGCCCCAACGTATTCATCGATGGCCAAATCAGCGGTTACTAGATTGCGTTCTTCAGGTTTAACTGAAGCCATTGAGCAGGTAGAGACTGCTATCATTGCCGCTGCTACAAATGTTTTTACTAGAGTTTTCATATTTTTTTTTAAATTTTATAATGTATTAGTATATTTTTTTCTATCGTATTGTCGCTTACTATATAAATTTGTTGCGCACTTTTTATTTATTTATTTTCTGTTTCAAAGTTAAGACAACTCATCTATTGATATCATTACATTTAGATTAACCTTGTATTAAAATCGGTAAGTGATCTAATTTTCTAGGCGAGTGAAATTTTCGATCTGTTCTTTGTATAACCAAAACGTGACAGAATGAATAAATTATTGGTTTGAATATTGTTATTCTGTCTTTTTCCTATTAGATTGCATGCGTTCATGACACACAACAATAACGAATATCTTTTTGACTTTAGGCTGCCCCTTCTCTTGATTTTATTGCTGTGCAGCGAGAAATTTATATATGCTCAGCGCCCTGCAAATGAAATAGAAACCACCAAACATCTGGCTGACACAAGCAAACAACGTGACTTAATTGATATTGGGAAAGAAATATTAAACATCAGGCCGCCGCAAACGGTAAAAAGTACAGGAAAGAAAGTCTATTTTTCCTTTTTGCCATTTTCGACAAATGTTCCTGGCGGAGGGCATGCTTTAATTACCAGTACGACAGCAGGATTTTATCTGGGTGATCGGTCTAACACCTATATGTCTAAAATGACATTTACTCCATATACAAATTTTGGTAAAAGATTTGGCCTTCCAATCCGATCCTATATTTGGTTAAAGGAGAATTCATGGGTAATCGACGGCGATATACGTCTCTTAAAATATCCGCACGAAACTTGGGGAATAGGTAAAGAGCACCAAGGTGAACAACAGATTAATTTAGATTACACCTATTTTCGCTTATATCAACACGCATTAAAAAGAATTCACGGCGGACTGTTTATGGGTATCGGATATGACTTGGATTACCGAATGAACATTAAGTCTACGAGCGATACCAAACTCGAAGACTACACTTCTTATCCTTATGGAACAGATTTAAGAGATAATACCACATCTTCCGGAGTCAGCTTCAATTTAATTTACGATACACGCGCCAATTCGATCAACACCTGGTCGGGGAACTATGCCAACCTGCAGTTTCGAGTCAATCCGACGTTTTTAGGTAGTGATCAAAATTGGAAATCGCTATTTTTTGAAGTCAGACGATACCATAGGCTTACCCAAGACAGAAATCGACAGAATATGATTGCCGTAAGGAGCTTCTTCTGGACTGTATTTAACAGCAAAGCCCCTTATCTCGATCTTCCTAATTTAGGTTGGGATCCCTATAATAGTTCTGGAAGGGGTTTTCCTGTAAGTCGCTTTCGGGGTAAATCGCTTTATTATCTAGAAACGGAATATCGTCGTGATATTACGAGAGATGGCTTATTTGGATTTGTAGCGTTTATGAATTTTACCACTTTAAACGGGCCAAAGAATGCCATGTTTGAAGATTGGAATGTCGGTACCGGGGCTGGTGCGCGAATTAAGTTTAACAAAAATTCAGGCACCAACATCGGCATCGATTATGGAATTAGTAAGAACCACCGCGGTGTCCGACTCACCTTAGGTGAAGTCTTCTAATTGTTAGCTCAAATGATAACTTTGGTTTTTAAACTCCATTGAAGCATAATATTGATATTTTCTATTGTCCAACGGATAATCCCAACATCCCATACGGTGATAAATCTTTCCACCAAATCCTGTTTTGAAACGATAAAGCCCATACAGAGGATGTGAAGGATCTGCCTGTGGAGAGACACCAAAGAAATCATATTCTGTACAACCTTTTTCTTTCGCAAGCTGCATTGCACGCCATTGCAGAGCATATGTTGCCATATAATTACGATTCTCGGACGCAGAGGCTCCATAAAGGTAAGTACCCCGATTTGCTGCAATCACCAAAAACATAGCTGCCAAGGGCTGATTATCCACTTCCGCCACTAAAAGATACACATCAGCGGGCGATAATGTATCATTTGCCCTTGCAGAAAGAACAATCTTAAAATAATTGATATCATGTAAAAAAAAGTTATTTCGAAGTGCTGTCTGTCTATAAAGTTCGTACCAAATTTCTAGACTTTCCATTCCCAATGAACGGACGCGTACACCTTTTCGCTCGGCAAGATTAATATTATATCTCGTCTTAGACTTCATATTTCCAAGCAATAAGTTCTCTTCATTTCGAAGATCCATAAAAATCGTATTGGAAGGAAGTATATCGGTATTTGCTTTATGAAAATTCCAGTTTTCGGTATTAAAGTTAAAACGCATCTCCTGAATACGTTTCTCTGGTACTCCCAGCCAATTACCATGGAGATCGTAACAATCCTCTTCTTTGGCCCAGTGCGATTCCCAGGAGAGATCATAACGAATCATGATACAATTTGGTGGGAGATGGGAACGTAAACTCTCTGATAACTGTTCTAAAAAGAATCCCTGGTTTTCATCCGAGGGTTCAATCTCAGGCCCATAGGGTACGTAGGCAATGCTATGCTCTTGATCTACAGCTTGAAGGATAACCAATAGATCTCCGATAAAATAGGTATCGTCTTGTACTCCGACATATAAATCGGAGCGTTTAGATTTGAAATTAAATGCTTTGGACTGTATTCCTTGCATTTTTTTTACCGCAGACCAATAAGCTGTCTGTTGAATAATACCCGTCTTATAAAGACTACTGATGTCTTTGTCACTAATGTCTGCTATCATTTTGTTTCTGGTTTGATAGGGCTATTTTTATAGTGAAGTCTTTAAGAGACCCTAATTTTAACCCCAAAAAACGGCAAAAATAGCTAAAATGTTTGGTTAAGCACCCCTGCATTTGTCATATTGTTGTTGATTTCCGGAAATAGTATAAAATAGTCAATGTCGTAATATCTGTATCGGAATTATTAATTTGTGGTAAAATTTAAGATATTTGCAGCTTAACAATTCAGCATACAATGGACAATAAAGCGATCTCAAAAATTTTCAAATTATGCAGCCAATTGATGGAGCTACACAACGAAAATCCTTTTCGGACAAAGTCCATAGCGAGTGCGTCATTTAAATTGGATAAGTTGCCTTTTAGCATATTAGAGGCAAGTCTTGAAGAATTAAGCGCACATCCGGGAATCGGAAAGAGTATTGCTGAAAAAGCTAAGGAGGTCGCTATTACGGGAACTTTTAAGGAACTTAGCGAACTCATTGAAAAGACACCCTCCGGTGTTGTTGAAATGTTAAATATTAAAGGATTGGGTCCTAAGAAAATTCAAATTATCTGGAAGGAACTAGAGATCGAAAGTATCGGTGAGCTACTTTATGCCTGTAACGAAAATCGCCTCGTCGAAGCAAAAGGATTTGGACTCAAAACACAGGAAGATATAAAAAAATCCATTGAATTTTCAATCTCAAATAAAGGTTGGTTTTTATATGCAAAAGTGCTTCCGCTCGCGGAGAAATTTTTCAATAATCTAAAAATACATTTCCCTTCTTCTCTTTTATCTTTTACGGGCGATTTCAGAAGAAAGTGCGAAGTATTAAGTACAGTGGATCTTTTAATATCTGAAAGTATAGACAGTGTAATCAAATACCTAGAAGGGTATATTTTAGTGGAAAGAACAGAAAACTCCATTGAGCTGACCGATGAATTGGGCTTCACGTTCAAAGTTTTCAACACCAATATCAATGATTTTTATCGTGACCTGATCCTTAGCACCGGATCCACTGCACACCTTGAGCTGCTCTTTAATATCCTACCTGATCTTCCTTCACTTTCCAGTGAAGAAGCGATTTACCGCAACTTGGGCATGGATTATATCGAACCCGAATTGCGTGAAGGATTAAATGAAATAGAACAGGCCCAAAACCATACGCTACCTAAGCTAATCCAATACCAGGATATCAAAGGTACACTCCATAATCACTCAACTTATAGCGATGGTGTGCATAGTCTTGAACAAATGGCATTGCATTGTAAAGACGTATTGGGTCTCGAATACCTTGGAATTTGTGATCACTCGAAAACGGCAGTTTATGCGAATGGACTTTCCATCGAAAGATTAGAAGAACAATGGCGGGAAATCGCTATTTTGAATGAAAAATTAGCGCCGTTCCAGATCTTTCGCGGGATTGAATCTGATATTTTAGGTGATGGTTCATTGGACTATCCGGATGAGATATTGGCGAAATTCGACTTTGTTGTTGCTTCCGTTCACTCCAATCTAAAGATGGATGAAGAAAAAGCAACCGCTAGGTTAATTAAAGCGATAGAAAATCCTTATACAACCATATTGGGACATCCTACCGGAAGGCTATTGTTAAGCAGAGCCGGCTATCCATTAGATTTTAAAAAAGTCATCGATGCATGTGCTACAAATGGAGTTGTCATTGAGATCAATGCCAATCCTTTACGCCTGGATCTTGACTGGAGATGGCACCGTTATGCCGTAGAAAAGGGAGTATTGCTATCCGTGAATCCAGATGCCCATCGCACTGAAGGGCTACGCGATATGCAATATGGCGTGCTAGTCGCTCAAAAAGGAGGGATTCAAGCGGTTAATTGCTTGAACACATTTCCGTTAGAGACCATTACAAATTATTTTAATACGAAAAGACAGCGCTAGTGTATGTCCAGTAAAACAAATGCCGTTCGCCTGCTGGAGACCGCAGGAATACGCTATGAACTACGAGAATACGAAGTTGATGAACAGGATGTCAGTGCTGAACACGTTGCGGAAACTTTAGGTTTACCGCTCAAAACATTATACAAGACCTTAGTGCTAAAAGGAAACAAAGACCCTTATATTGTCGCTGTCATCCCTGGCAACGCGCATCTTGATTTAAAAAAACTTGCGAAAGCATCGGGTAATAAAAACTGTGAGATGCTTCCGATGAAGGATCTCCTAACAGTCACCGGTTACATTCGTGGCGGCTGCTCGCCCATCGGAATGAAAAAACAATTTCCAACGTTTATAGAGGAAGGTGCTCAACTAGAAACCCTTATTGCAGTAAGCGCAGGAAAAATAGGTCTTCAGATGGTATTAAATCCGGTCGACCTGGCTAACATTGCACATGCAGATTGGTCAGATCTTATTGGCTATTAATAGATTTATTTTTACGTCCATACAATAATATGCGTTTAAAAGGATATATGTTAGGAAATTTTGAGAAATGTTTATTGATACGAGTTTTAAACTCATCAACAAATGCCACCTTTTTAGCCTGCTCCAATCGTTCAAAATAGGGAATCAAAGCTGAACCTGCAATAAAATTATAGAGCGTATCTGCATCAGCCGCAAGCAAAGGATAGACTCGGAGCGAAAGATCCAATTGATCCAAGCCATTTTCAAACAGCATCTTTGCATAAGTATCGATATCCAATACTGGAGAAGGTCTATTCCAATCATTTAAATATGTACGAAAAGGTTCCTCATTCCCCAGTTCAAATAAAATCTTATTTAAGATATTTTCTGGCTGATAAGGCATTTGTACCGCTAATTGGCCTCCTACTTTTAATTTGGAAATAAGCTGAGGAAAAAGAACCCGGTGATCATCCACCCATTGCAAGGCAGCATTGCTAAAAATAAGGTCCCAGGTACTTGGCTCAGCAACAAATTTTTCTACTTTACTTTGTCTAAATTTCAAACGTTCGGTTTGGAGATTATAGCTATCAGACAGCATTTCTGCTGAAGAATCCAGCCCAAGGAAATTTATATTGGTAAATTTTTCACTTAGTATAGCAGTCTGTTCGCCGGTACCGCAGCCTAAATCTACAGCATCCAGCACGTTATCTCCAACAATAAGTTCGGCTAAGTCATAAAATGGTTTAAAACGAATATCTTTAAACTGATAATAGCTATTCGGGTTCCAAGGCATATTTTTCTTATTAAACCCTTGCAGGGCAGTACAACATTTCCTATTTAAACAAAGTGAGAATTTCAGCTGAATCGACTTTACCAAAATAATCCGTCAGATCAATCGACCGCAGTAAAAAATCAATCTCCTCCAATTCATGTTTTTTTCCAACCAATAGAATTTCGATATCATGAATCGATTTGGAAGCAAAAAAATCTCCGAAAATTTTAGCGCGTTCAATATATCCTTTTTGTACATCCAAGTGTAATTCAATAAAGCCAGCGGCTACTTTAATTGCTTTTTTAAAATTGTAATTTGGCGAAAAACCAAAATTCCAATCCCATGTTTCGTATTTTTCTTTGACCAGTTTTTGGATATTTTCGATATCCAACGGAGAAAGGGTGCTGATTTTAGCTTCAGAGTTTTCCCGTTTTATTTCTTTAATGAGCAATTCTTTAAAATGAGCTGTCGTAAAACCATTTGGCAAATATCCAATTAAATTAGTCACTCGAGCACGATTTGATTTTACAGCTTTATCTACAAATTTCAATGGATTGACCTTCAAAGCATCGCTAAGGATTTGCATCTGAGAATCGATCAATATTGTGCCATGTTGAATCATTTTGCCATTCTTCGCCATTTTAGCATTTCCGCTAAATTTTTTCCCGTCAACCAAGAGGTCATTTCTTCCTTCCAATTTTGCGGGTATATGCAATTGATTCAGTAGCGAAATAATTGGCTGGGTAAAGGTTGAAAAATCCATAAAATCATGATTCCCCAATAACGTATGAAACGAAAAATTAAGATTTCCAGCGTCATGATAAACAGCACCTCCACCTGACATTCTTCTAACAACCTTAATATTATTGTCATTAACGTAATCGAGATTTATTTCAGCGAGTGTATTTTGGAACTTACCTATAATAATTGAGGGAGCATTTATATAGAGTAGAAAGATATCTTCTTTGGGATATTTACCCAATAAATATTCTTCGGAAGCGATGTTAAAATAGGCATCGTCGGATGGAGATTCTATAATCAGCATATTTTTCTTTTTTCAAAAATAAAAATAAATTAATCAAGGTTATTCATCTCAAATCCATAATTATCTCAAATCTATCTTACAATACTCCCCCAGGGCTGCTCTTACAACCAATTTATTTAAGTGATAGTTTTTTGCTGGCGACAAGCTTTTCCTCCAGTTTATTAATAATAAACCCTGAAAAATCCTCCTTTAATATTTCTTCCGCCTGACATAACGCACCTGGGCTAAATACGTTAATTTCCATAATACGATTACCAACCACATCTAGACCAACAAAATACATTCCATCCTGGATCAATTTGTCTTTTATTTTGTCAACCATCCCCAATAATTCCGCTGAAATAACGGCACCTTGGGTCTTTGCACCTTGATGTACATTACTCCGGATCTCATCGCCCTGTTGTACCCGATGAACAGCAGCATATTTACCGTTGATTAAAATAGGCTCTCCGTTGAGCAAAAAGAACCTTATATCACCACGCGCAGCTTCCGGCAGGTATTCTTGACCAATTACATAACCATCTCGCGCAATAGCCTCTACGGTCTGTTTTAGATTTTGCTGGTTGTCTTTATTGATCAAAAACACGTTTTTGCCCCCCGAACCCTTTAAAGGTTTTAAAATAATTAGGCTGTTCTGTTGTTCAAAAAACCGTACCACATCCGCATAGTTTCGCGTTACAATAGTTTTAGGTCGAATAGATTCATCGAACTCTTCTAAATACAACTTGTTACTGGCTCTACCAAGGCTATCTGGATCGTTAATGACCAATACTCCTTTCGCTTTTAGGAAAGATGCAAATTGCAGTGCGGAAGCCGCCGCCCAAGGTCTGCTTACCATATCCAATACTGGATCAAATCGTAGCCAAACTACGTCCATCTCCTCCAACGACACTTTAGTTTTTTCCGTTTCTCGTAATACCTCCATGAAACGGTCAGCCGATGTCAGCATCTGATCAGGCATTACTTTTCGCACATGGGCAGCAATATATGCCGACTCATAGTAAAAATCGGCCAGGCCAATATAATAAACTTCATGTCCCATTTGATGGGCCTTTAATGCCAAAAGAGTAGTCGTAAAACGAGCAGTTTCTTTGTGGGTTTGGTTGATCACGAATGCTATTTTCATATACAAAATTCGATTATTGAATCATTTGGAATATTCCATTATTCTTTTTGAGATTTAACAAGTTATCCTTATAGGGAGCCATTAAGTATCTTGGGGTTAAAATTGGAGACTTCAAGACCCCCTTTAAAGTGAGCTCTTCAACAATTGGTATATAATCTTCACGAATTTTGCCCATAGTTAAAAGTGCAAGTTCCCTTCCGCTTTTGATATAATTGGTCAATTCTATCAAGCCACTCAAGTACAATGCATCTTTTGTAAGTCCACCACTTCTATAGACTCGCATTGTCATTTGGAAAGCAGTTTCGTGCAGAAATTGATATTTGTCTACTAAAAGTGAGAACGTATCAATAAATGAATTGCCTTGTTGCATATGATGCACAGCAATAACTCTTCCCGCTAGAATACGCAATCTATTATTGGTCAGCCCTCCGACCAAATATTCAGCGAGTACAGCGAGACCTTCCTGAAGTTTTTCATAACCAGGAACCCCTAACCTAAAAAGGCTGAAAGGTTGCTGTTTTCCATTATAGTAAGTGACGATATGTGTGCCAACTTCATGCTGTATGAGTGCCTTTACCCTATTGCGTGGTAAACTGTACTGCTTGCTTATATTGAGCACGCCTTGGTTGACCATCACGCCGTAGATGTCATCGCGAAGTCTTACTGTCGTTCCAAAGTTTGGATCTTGGCTTTTCAAATAATCCAATTCCTCCTGGGCCAGCTTGGCGAATTCCTCGGCGTAAACAATATCTTCCTCTTTTGTCCTCACTTCTCGATCAGTTGTGGTAATCGTTAGGATTGCTTGTGCTTTTTCCAATAATTTCTCATTAACTGTACCAAAAACTTGCATACTTCCTAGCAAAAATCCCTCTTTTCCACGTTCACTCAACATTGTCATCATCTGGTCGAGCTCCTTTCGTTTATCACGAAATAAGTATGCCATGGAGGGATCAAATAAATCCTCTATATGCAAATTATAAAGATTCCTTTTGATAATATCTGGATCGATAGGCATGGGTCTATAATGAAACACAGGTGTTTTTCGGTAATTACCTTTCTTAAACTGTTGCCAAGCATCGTAAGAATTTGTAGGAGTAATCAACAGCAAAAAATCAAATCTCTGGCTCTCTCGAGCCAATTTCTGATCAATTTCCCATGCTAAAGGAAGCATTTTTTTTGGCTGGCTGATTTTAAACGCAGTAGGTTTCGATAATGTGTGAATACGAATGAATTCAAAGAATGTTTTAGACAAGCTCCTAGATATGGCTTCACGAAAATGGCGAAGATCAATCGGTAAAATTTGCTGATCTACTCCTAATAGATACTTCGGTTTTACCTCGAGCCCCATGTAAAATATATTTGTGTTCAGATTATCCAATTGAATACTTGACGGTGAGAGACTCTGCGTTGCATTCGTTTTTGAATCCGTAAGTATTTCTACTTTGGAAATCGACTCTTCAGTGGTCAGTTGCTTTCCTAAATATTGAGCAATAGACTGGACGTTTTTACGGGCAATATGGATTAGAATATCCTCTTCCTGCCCAGGATCTGATGCCCAGGCTTCAATGATCAAACAAGCACCAAACTCCTCTACAAGTTTGTTTAGTATAGGGGCAATCCATTCAGAAACATTCATCTGCGGATCTCTTACTCTAAAATAAGCTGGCTCTGACTTGACCAGCTCTGCAAGCATAGGATCTGGACTCAAAAACTGTCGGTATAAAAATAGATAAGGAACGACTTGATTGAATACCAATTTATTCTTAGACGGAATCTGTACGTGAAAAACTTCCTTATTTTTGATCATTTTTAAAATGCCAGCGAGTTGTTTCGCATTATCTTTCATAGGCAAAATAATTTTCCAATGTTTCTATACTTTGCAAAAGAAGTTGCTTATACTCCTGTAGTTTTTGTGGAAAAACTTCCCCCGTCCATTCATCCATAAAATCTTTCCTAAATTCGATCGAAAAAATACAGCCTTTATCGCCGAACTTATTATTCAAATACGCAGAAAGAAAACCACCTTTAAATTTCACATTCTCACGCACGTCGTAAACTTGCCCATCTTTTCCAGTTTGTAATACTTTTAATAATTGATCAGTCAAGTTTCTCCATTTTTGGTGATTATGTTGCGTCCCTAAATTGATTTGTGGATCGGCAGCACTGTTCACAAGTGCCTTAGGTCCCTCGCGACGCATGTTGTAGCTATGGATATCATAGATGACAAAATAACCGTAACGATCAATAGTATTTTGAATCTGCTGACATACATCTGCATACACACGGTCATAAATTGCATATAACTCATTTATCTGCCCCTGCGGTAATGCTGCTCGCCAAACACGCAAGCCCCACGATTGCTCAGGTTTAAGATAAATAGCATCTTCTCGCTTTCGGTTCAAGTCCAATTGAAACCTAGACGTTCCAGACACAAACCTATTGAAAGGTAGCTCCGCCAAAATAGCTGTGTAAGGATCCTCTTCCCGTAATCGCTCCTCTTCAGAAATATTAAAATTGACTAATATATTATCGTCGACGTGATGACCATCATGTATTGCAAAAGCCCAAAATGGACTTTCGTTATTTTCAAATTGATAACGGTATGTTAGTGACATAGACTTTTTTTATAGTTTATGAAAACAAGGCCATATTAATTGATAGCCCCCTGTGTTAAATTAACAGCTATGGCCAAAAAAAAGTTTGAAAATAAAATGGATTACCGCTATAATCAGAAACTTTTTCATTACGCAAATAAGCGCATGTTAAAAATCGTTAAACGTCAAGTTCGATACAAAGTATTGGCATCTTTCTTGAACAAAAGATAGTAGTTTCATAAAGTTAGGTTAATAATTTAGTTAGTTTATAAAAAACCTGTTAGTATCCCCACTAACAGGTTTTTTATTTCTAGAAAGCGATCTAATAGAAAACGTGATTGTTTATTGAATTCGACACTCAATTATTAAAAAATGTTAAAATTTTAAATAACTGAAATAAAAGGGAAACATTTTTTGAAGATACTACGTTATATAAATACTTTTCATAAATTTAGGTTAATAATTGGTTAGGAAAACTCCTGTTGCTCCCAGCTTCAGGAGTTTCTATTTATCCGGTATTAAAATAGTGAAAGACAGCACATATCATAGCGACCAGGTTTCTTAATTTACCTTTAGTAGGTCACATTTTGAACGGCGATTATCATCACATAAATTAAATATTTTTTGGCACAGCCTTTGTACTGTTTTAAGCATTCATAAATTTAGGTTAATAATTGGTTAGTTAGAAACACTTGAAGTTCCCCGCTTCAAGTGTTTTTTTTTACCACAAAGCGTAAAGCTATGAGGCCTTGTATTTAACCCCCATTTTATACCAACTGTTTCAATGCGATTTCATATGCTCTTGATGAAATATGAGTCTTATTAGAAGAAACCATCCTAATTTTCTTTAGCGCTTCGAAGATAATGTTGGAGACATCAGAAAAAATTGCGTCATCACTAATTTCGATATTGCGTTGCATTAAATAAGCAAATACTCTCGCCATGCCGCAATTTGCGATAAAGTCTGGTATAACCGCCACATGCTGGTCGGCAAACTCCATAACAGGCCCATAAAATATTTCTTGATCTGCAAATGGTACATTGGCACCGGAAGCTATTACCTCAAGTCCATGATCTATCAGATGTTGGATCTGATCTTTCGAAACTAATCGGGAAGCAGCGGCGGGCACGAAAATATCTGCTTTTAGGTTCCAAATCTCTTTTTGTACCTGATCAAAAGGGATCAAGTTTGCGGCATGAAGTTCATTACCTTTCCGTTCTAGAAACAAGCGAGTGATAGCTGCCTCATCAAAGCCTTCGGGATTTATCAGGCCACCGGCCCGATCAATTATACCTACTATTCTAACACCGCATTTAGACAAATAAAATGCGGCGGCGGCAGCTACATTGCCCCAGCCCTGAATTATGGCACGCTTGCCGAAGCAATTATCACCAAAAAGTTGATAATAATGACGAATTGACTCTGACACACCATAACCAGTGATCATATCTGCCACTTTGTACTTACGCCTCAGATCTGGACTGTAGGAACTATCCTCCAATACTTTGGAAACGCCATATCGCAATTGTCCAATTTGATGAATACGATTGCTTTCATTTACTTTAAAGTGACCATTCAGAATTCCTTCTTGGGGATGCCACAGTCCATATTCTTCAGTCAGAGGAATGACATCGTGAATTTCGTCTATATTCAAATCACCACCTGTACCATAATAGTTTTTCAATAACGGCGTAACTACCTTAAACCAACGCTTCAAAACCTCATTTTTCCGTGGATCATGTGGATCGAAATCAATCCCCGATTTTGCCCCTCCAATTGCGGGTCCCGATACAGTGAACTTGACCTCCATTGTTTTTGCCAACGATTCCACCTCGTGCCTATCCAACCCAGCCCGCATCCGTGTTCCACCACCGGCAGCACCTCCTCGCAAAGAATTAATCACAATCCATCCTCTTGCATCCGTTTCACTATCCTTCCATTCGAAAACAACTTCTGGGCTTTTATGCTCAAAGGCCCGTAACAATTCTTTCATCTCTTCCATGCTTCTATAAATTTCCTCGACGTTCCTGTTCACGTTCTATTGCTTCAAAAAGGGCCTTAAAATTTCCTGCTCCAAAGCTCTGCGCTCCTTTGCGTTGGATGATCTCATAAAATAAAGTTGGTCTATCCTCTACAGGTTTTGTAAAGATCTGCAGCAGATACCCTTCTTCGTCACGATCAACCAGAATTCCGAGTTCTTGAATGATCTTTATTTCTTCATCAATTCTTCCAACCCTTTCAGGTAACATATCATAATATGCTTCGGGCGGCGCACCCAAAAACTCTACTCCTCTTGCTTTAAGTGCTTTCACCGTAGCAACAATGTCTTTCGTTGCCAGTGCGGCATGCTGCACTCCTTCTCCCTCATAAAACTCGAGGTATTCTTCGATTTGTGATTTCTTTTTTCCTTCGGCTGGCTCATTGATCGGAAACTTAACATAGCCATTTCCATTACTCATCACTTTACTCATTAGCGCGGAATACTCTGTATTGATCTGCTTGTCATCGAAAGATAGGATGTTGACGAAACCCATCACATCTTGGTACCATTTCACTGTTTCGTTCATCTTATTCCATCCGACATTACCAACACAATGGTCTACATAAAGCAAACCTGTTTCGCTTGGATTGTAATCACTTTCCCATTTTTCATATCCAGGCATAAATCTACCGGAATAATTCCTTCGTTCGACAAATAGATGCACCGTTTCGCCATAGGTATAGATACCGGCAGTCCAGACTTCGCCGTTTTCATCTTTCAGAAGCTGTGGTTCCTGATATACCTCCGCTCCTCTTTTTGTTGTTTCTTCAAATGCTTTTCTGGCATCATCCACCCAAAGAGCTAATATTTTAACGCCATCACCATGTTTTTTAACATGCTCTGAGACGGGATGGTCAGATTTTAGTGCCGTAGTAAGCACTAAACGTATCTTATTTTGCTTTAGCACATAAGATACCCGATCTCGAACTCCTGTCTCAGGGCCGGCATAAGCATCCGACTGGAAGCCAAAGGCTGTCTTGTAGTAATGCGCCGCTTGCTTGGCATTGCCAACATAAAATTCGATATAATCTGTTCCATTAATAGGTAAAAAATCTTGCGCTTGGGCAATCTTTTCTGCAAATGTATTTGCCATAATTTATATAAAGGTTACTCTTGTTTTATTATTCTAACTCATCCAAGACTTATAATAATCTGGATCTTCTATATTGAGCGCTTCTTGAGTAAGCATTAATGGTCGAAAAGGATCGATCATCACAGCCAGTTCTTCGGTTTTAACCTGTCCGATGCTTTTTTCCACTGTACCTGGATGGGGCCCATGAGGTATACCACCTGGATGCAACGTAATCTGTCCCTTTTCAACAGACTTTCTGCTCATAAAATCGCCATCGACATAGTACAGCACTTCATCCGAATCTACATTGCTGTGATTATACGGTGCGGGAATCGAATTGGGATGGTAATCATACATACGTGGACAAAAGCTACACAGTACAAAGCTGTCTGTTTCAAAGGTCTGGTGGACAGGTGGCGGCTGATGTAATTTGCCGGTTATCGGCATAAAATCATGAATCGAAAAGGCCCAAGGAAAATGATAGCCATCCCAACCAATAAAATCAAATGGATGACTTCCGTAGACATAAGGATAAATCATCCCTTGTTTCTTGATTTTCACTTCGAAATCCCCCAGCTCATCAAAGGTTTCCAAATTTTGCGGCACCCGAATATCGCGTTCAAAAAAGGGAGCATGCTCCATCAATTGACCAAATTCATTACGATACCGTTTGGGCGTACGTACAGGAGAAAACGATTCAACGATAAACAATCGATTCTCTTTTTGCTCAAACTCCATTTGATAAATCGTTCCGCGGGGAATCACTAAATAATCGCCATATTTAAATGGGATATTTCCATATCCAGTCTTTAATCTTCCGCTTCCTTGATGAATAAAGACAATCTCATCTGCCTGGCTATTTTTATAGAAATAATCATCCATAGATTGACGTGGAGCAGCCAAAGATATGTGCAAATCCTCATTAACCAGCACGGGCGTTCGGCTTTCGAGATAATCATCTTTAGCCTGCACCTGAAATCCTTTTAAGCTGGTGTGCTTAAGATGTTTGTCCCGGGCGATATTGGGCGATACATCGTAGGGGTCTCTAATTTGCTTGACTAATGTAGGTGGATGGCAGTGATACACCAAAGAATAAAGACTTGAAAAACCATGGGTGGATACGAGTTCCTCAGCATAAAGCATATTATCGGGCTTTCTAAAAACAGTATGTCGCTGCATTGGAATTTGCCCTTGTTTAACATAAAATGGCATAATTCTACGATTTAAACGGTTATAAAATTAAATGAATATCCCAATTGCCAATAGGACCATTGGCAAGTATTAAAAGAGAAGGTTAGTATTGTGCAAAAACGATATCAGCTATAATTGCTCTGTTAAAAGCAATATAGGGCACGGAAAACGCAAAGCGATGTACGCGACAATGAATCATTTTTTATAGTTTATAATGCTTTAATAAAGGTAAGAATATTTTTCTATTTTCAAGAGAAGAATATTTTTTTCAAATCTTATACAATATATTTGTGTCAAATGCCAACAACATTGAATAACCAAATAGAACACACGATATATGAGAATTGCCACCAGCACTGAAAATGGTCAACAAGAATTGGGCATGGTTATAGCCGACCGATTTTATCCTTGTTCAGCAATCGATCAAACTCTTCCTAAAAATATGTCAGATTTTCTAAAAGGCGGTGAAAAGACCATGAGTTCGCTCCAGGAATTTGAGCATGCTTTGGTCCAGGGAACGATCGAAAGACCTTATCATCTGTTACAGGACACACAGCTTATTGCTCCGGTACCTCATCCAAGTTCTTTTCGTGATGCGTACGCATTTCGTCAGCATGTGGAAACATCGAGAAGAAACCGTGGACTTGAAATGATCCCCGAATTTGACAAATTTCCTGTTTTCTATTTTTCAAATCATCAGGCAATACAAGGCCCTGGGCCTATACCCTGTATGCCATTACATTTAGATCAACTTGATTTCGAACTTGAGATCGCTATCGTCATCAATAAGTCGGGAATTAACATTTCTGCCGCTAAAGCAGATGAGTACATTGCAGGATTCATGATCATGAATGATTTTAGCGCAAGAAAACTGCAGATGGAAGAGATGAAATTAAGCTTGGGGCCTGCTAAAGGTAAAGATTTTGCAACAGCAATTGGACCTTGGTTAGTTACAAAAGATGAGTTGGAGCCCTATAAAGTTCAAGCAGCTGCGGGGCATATTGGCGACTGTTATGATCTCGATATGACTTGTAAAGTAAATGGCAGACAAGTTTCAGCGGGTAATTTTGCAAGCATGCACTGGACTTTTGCTGAAATTATTGAGCGGGCTTCTTACGGTGTGGAGATCTTCCCTGGTGATATGATCGGTTCAGGCACTGTTGGAACAGGCTGCTTTCTTGAACTTAATGGCACGGCACGCTTAAAAGACCCTAACCATAAAGATCAATGGCTCAACCTTGGCGATGAGATTGAATTGGAGATCACCGCACTCGGAAAACTTTCCAATTCTATTGTTCTACATCATTCATAAATCTACCGAATATGACATCACCTTTCGAAACGACGACCTTTGAGTCTGCAGCGGACAAAGCTATCATCGATAATTTAATTAAATATGCTATTGCCCCCCGTCCAATTTGCTTTGCCAGCACAATAGATCGCAATGGAAACGTAAACTTAAGTCCTTTCAGCTATTTCAACCTGATGTCCCATCAGCCGCCTATCTGTGTTTTTTCACCCCTGCGGCGGATGCGCGATGGCAGCACCAAGCATACCTTGGATAACATACAGGAAGTAAAGGAAGTCGTCATCAATATTGTCAACTACGATATGGTGCAGCAGCAATCTCTTGCCAGCACCGAATATGCGAAGGAAATAAATGAATTCGATAAGTCTGGCTTTACTGCTGTGCCTTCTATTCAGGTGGCGCCACCACGAGTAGCCGAATCTCCAGTCCAGCTCGAATGTCGGGTTAAAGAGATTGTCGCTTTAAGCGATGAACCTGGGGCTGGTAATCTTGTTATTGCCGAGATCCTGTATATGCATGTCCATAAACACTTATTGGGCAAGGATAATACCATTGAGCAAAAAGATTTGGACTTGGTCGCTAGACTCGGTGGTGACTGGTACTGCCGCGTCACCGATGAAAATCTATTTATTGTACCAAAGCCCCTCCGTAGCCTTGGAATTGGTATTGATCAACTTCCGGAAAAAATTAGATTCTCTAATGTACTGACCGGAAACCACCTCGGCTTGTTGGCCAATGTCGAAGCCCTACCCACATTAAAAAATATACAACCAGCGGATAAGTACCTAAACTACCTGAAACTGAACTTTGAAGACAGTCCATCAAAATTCAGCGAAAATGTTCATGAATACGTTGGGAAGCTATTGGATGAAGGACAAATAGACAAAGCCTGGCAAATAGCATTGCAAGTATCATTCTAATGAATGATAAGGAAGGGAGCTAACCAAAGACTAGACAGCTCCCTTTTGAGATTTAAACAACTTTTTCAACGTTTAGCTTCAGCATACTGTTTTATACACTAATTCCTTACTGATTATTTATAGCCTCCTCCTTTGCAACACGCAGTCCATCATCGATCAGTTTTTTTAAATATGCATATCGATCGATAAATTCCAAGAGCTGCTCTTCAGCCAGCTTAGTTAACTCTTCTGTACCATTAGCCTGAGCAATTTCAAATAACTCGACCAAACCTAACCAATGATCCGCATTTTCCGATCCAAAGAGATTGAAGATAGCAAGCCACGCTTCTTCATCAAACCCTTTTTCCCGCAAGCTCCGTATCGCCGCATGAAGGTTCACTAGCTTTACATCTTCGGGTTCATTAGACTTTGAAGACGAAGCGTGATCGAGATGTTCTTCCAGAGCTTCATAGGCATCTTTATCTGCGGCGCCGGCAAAAACAGATACAATCTCCGATCCGACAGCCATATCATACGGCCCCCATTCGGGTCTAAAATAAACATCTTCACCACGATATACTCGACAGGAGGTAAATGAAATCAAAACAATCTTGTCAAATTGACGGAAAATACGTTGAACAGTTCCTGCAACCGTAATTCCGGAAGCAAAGTTTAAAAGACACTGCTGGCCTTCAACTATACCATATTGGATCAATGTTGCGTCATCAAAATCTTCCAGATCATGATCTGCATCTCTCAAATTTCCTACTGGAGAACCAAATCCTTCGCTATGATAATTTATACCGTGTCCTTCGAGCTGCTTACCCGCGAATGCCAAAGCTGTAGGCCCCTGTGTCTGGATGTACGAAAGATTTTTATCTACGTTGGCTGAGGTAAAAATTCCCGACACTTGCAGACCAGAACTATACGCTAAAGTACAAACAGAACGACAGTCTATTGCTTTTTCAACACTCTGTTTGCCTCCAACTCGAAAAGCCATGGTATCGGCAAATTTATCCAACACCATCCTTAGATGCTCAAAATCCGGAGTAACAAACAACTGTGGCTGTGGCTTGGTAATATCGTACGAATACTCAATCGCATATAAATCGTATGGCAATTTGGGTACATCATCTTGCATACAGCTTGCACTCTCCCCAATGGAAGACAATAAACCTGCTCCATAAATCTTAGGGTTAAGAGCATCTCCTATCAGCCCATATTCCACAGTCCACCAATGCAGCCTACTTAACAGTGCCATCTCCGATGGCTCGCCCATATTTTGCTGAATAGTCTGTAAATTTTTCTCTGCTGCAGCCAACTCAACTGTGGTCGTGGTTGTTTGCTCTTTTAAAATAGACAATTGGCGGATAGCTTCATAGAGCTCAAAATCCTTTCCTGACGAGAGTGCTTTTGTGCCTATCTCTCCAAAATACTGGAGGTATGCTGCATAATCAGCCTCCCCTATTATTGGTGCGTGACCAGAGGACTCGTGAATAATGTCCGGGGCTGGAGTATATTCAATATGTTCCAATTGGCGTATGTCAGCAGCAATAACTAATACACGATGTGCCTGAAATTCCATAAAGGCTGCTGGCGGGATAAAACCGTCTACTGTCACTGCTCCCCAGCCAATCAATTTTAGACTATCGTTCATTTCCTGTAGATTGGGAATAGTTTCAATGGATAACCCCGCTTTTTTCAATCCGGGGATATAGGGGTAATACGCTACATCTTTCAAAAATGAATAATTCTGACGCATAACATAACGCCACAGTGCCTGATCTAAGGCGGTATAGCGTTCGTATCTCTGCGCAACAACATAGCGTTTCAGATGTTGGGGCAACTGCTCCAAAACTGTATTATTGTAAGTTTCCATCTATAATTGGTATGAAAAAATAAAGTATGTGACTTCAATATGAAGGTAAAAAATATATACGGCTTTGTAAAGCATTACCATGTTAATTATCTGATTTTCACAAAATATTACAATAGTATACTTTCCAAAACCATACTAAACAACTTTAAAATAACTTCTTTTGCCTAATTTTATTTTAAGCCCCGCATTTACATAGATCGTCAGATCCGGATTCAACTGTTTTATGGAATCGATCCGCACAGCTCCGCCTATAATCAATCGTCTCATCGCTGACTTTGTCGATCCTTTCAGGAAATAACACAGATCAACCAGTTTGGCCTTTTCACCAAACTGCTCGCGCAATGTTTGACAAGACACCTCTAAAAAAGCTTTTTCTTCCAATTTCTTACGCTGAAATTGATTGACAAAATAATCATTCGCAGCCAACGCAAATGCATCGCCATGGTACTGGACTACAAGATTATGTGCTATAAGTTTCTTAATTTCCATTGGATTTTCCCCCATTTCAAGACGGGTCTTCATTCCAAGTTTGATTTCCTGATTGAAATCTGTCGTCAAGTCGATGTATTCAGGAATTAAATGATCTGGAATTGACATGGTTTTACCAAACATTTCATTCGGATCATCCAAAAGACCGATCGTGTTGTTTAATGATTTGCTCATTTTTTCTTTTCCGTCCAGCCCGCGCAACAAGGGCATACACAGCACTATTTGTGGATCTTGTCCAAAAGATTCCTGTAGCTGCCGTCCCATTGCGCAATTGAACATTTGATCTGTTCCGCCCATTTCAATATCGCTTTTGATATGCACGGAGTCAAAGCCCTGCAATATTGGATAAAGCAATTCATGCATGGCTATTGACCGATTCTCGTTTAAACGCTTACTAAAATCATGACGCTGCATGATCTGGGCAACAGTGACTTTCGACACCAGTTGAATAACTTCTGTAAAATTTAGCTGATCCAACCAGTCACCATTAAAAACAATTTTTGCTTTTGAAACATCAATAATCTTAGACAGTTGCGCAATATAAGTAGCCGCATTATGGGCAATCTCATCCTGATACAACGGTTCACGAGCTTTATTTTTCCCTGTAGGATCTCCAATCTGGGCCGTAAAGCTGCCCACCAAAATTACGATTTCGTGACCCAGGTGCTGAAACTGTCTTAGCTTCTTCAATACCACAGCGTGCCCCAAATGAAGGTCCGGCGCTGTGGGATCAAAACCAAGTTTTATAATTAATGAACGATTCTTTTCTTGAGCTTCCTTCAACTTCGATGCAAGTCCTGTCTTCGGTAAAATAATTTCAATGTTTTCTTCTAACTCTTTTAACATAATGTTATATAAAATAAAAAAAGCCCGAACGTTATGTTCGGGCTTAGCTATAAATGATAATTTAATTTCTTAATTTAATAGGCATAGGGGTCCCGAACGACTATCGGGCGATAATAATTACAGAAAAACGGAAAACGTAATATGTTGTTCATTTTCTTCATTGCTTCACAAAGGTAGCGCTATATTTTTAAAATGCAAAAATATAGCGATCTCTGCTTGATTAGGCTTGTGTTTTCCATTAGCCCCCGGTATTTTTATCCATCAATTTTCCCGACGCATTATAAACATACTTCTCGATATTCCCTTTATCCTTCTTCTCCACTACCCTTTGCACGAGCAATGAATTCTTAAAATACTCATGGTAAAGGCGGTTATGGAGGTTATATTTCCGCTCGACAAGATTATTATTCTGATATACATCAATATACTCAACTTTAGCTTTCCGATAGGTATGCTTTAGTAATTGCCCATGAGCATCAAATAACTTTGATTCCTGTATCTGCCCACTACAATTCAATTTGGCACTGTAAATTAATGTATTGTCTAATCTGTAGTTAGCTCTAGTATGGTCAAAATCATTCTCAACCGTATAATAATTATCAAAAAATACCTTTGTTATTTTTTTCCCATTATTTGCAGCTCCGTAAAATACCGTTTTTTCCTGACTGATTTTCCCATTCTTAAAATTACGCTGCACACTTGAAGTATCCGTTATTGTATATTGAAAGTCTGGCAAGGTGGCAGCTTTCACATTCATTTGCTGCAATACACCATGTCGTACAACAACAACACCTTGTTTGCCATCTTTTTCAATCTTAAAATCCCGTTCGACTATACCGTCCTGATTAATCGAGATAAATGCGTTTGAAAGCCCCATAAACTGATTTTTCTGCAAAATATACTTACCCGGCTTCAACTTCGCTTTTCTTCCTTTTTCAAGTATCCGGATTGTATCTTTTGGATATTCTGATAAATGGAGCTGGTAGCTATCTTTATCTAATCGAACATATTCTTGTGCAACTCCAAACTTTAAAGCTAAACACAGGTATAACACTGTAATAAGACGTAATTTCGACATAATGTAATAGAATTGTTGCATTAAAAGTAACACAATTATTACACCAAAAATTAAAATAGGAGTGTTTTTCGACATATTTTTCCAGTAGACATGTAGCTACCGTACGCGCTAACT
Organism: Sphingobacterium sp. UBA1498; assembly: GCF_002325125.1. Classification (NCBI taxonomy): domain Bacteria; kingdom Pseudomonadati; phylum Bacteroidota; class Sphingobacteriia; order Sphingobacteriales; family Sphingobacteriaceae; genus Sphingobacterium; species Sphingobacterium sp. UBA1498. The sequence continues at coordinate 97,545 of NZ_DCRG01000012.1, read as the reverse complement.
CATCCAATACCAGCTTACGTTATCAATAAAAAAGGAGAATTATCGTTAGGTAATTCTCCTTTTTTCAAGGTCTAAGAGAGTTTGCCCCCTATGGTCCTACAACTTCCAACCACTAAACAGACTCTAAATACTGTGCATAACAATATCCCTCTTCGTTATCTTTCGTTCTGACTAGCCACCATTGGTCATTCGCTTTACTAATCAAAGTGATAATTTCTCCTTTGGCGGCTTTGCCTACAATAGGCTGATCTGTACCGGGCCCTTTTCTAACATTCAAGTTGCTATTTTCTGTAATGACTTTAACCTGACTTCCCGGCACTTCTGTAGCCACATCCACATTGAGGACCACATCTCCCGTTTGGAAATTTGGATCTATATTGCCGTAGATTTCCCACAGCTTATTTTTTATAGCTGCAGTAGGTGCAGTACCCCGAATCTGCAATACACCATCCATTTCGGCATAATTCAGATCATTTACACCTGAAGATTGAGCCGTATCTAAAAGAACTTTATATTTTTCTTGCAATGACATAGTTTCTTATTTTATTTTTTGACAACAATACCGCTTAGATCTACTTTCTTAGGATTCAAATTATCCAGTCCCTGTTTTAAGGTTATTATCTTTGGTTGTTCCAATGTACCTGTAACAGAGATCACACCATCTTTTACACTAGCCTGCACGGAAGGAAAATCTTTCATAAACGTATTCACCGCCGCACCAAGTACCGCATCATTATTGGATACCTCAATTGGCGCCGGTGTTGATGAGACTGGAGCGCTAACGATAATATCATTTTGAATAGATTTAATGTCTTTATCACCTGCTGTTTTAGCTATAGACTCCACCTGTTGCTTTTCATCTTCCGAACCAACTGTACCACTTAGGATAACTTTTCCTTTTTCAACTTCAACGTCTATCGTTTTACGACCAGTAAGGGCATTTTCGATCTTTTCTTCTAATTTATCGTCAGATAAACCCGATTTACAAGCAGAAAAGGAAAGTGCGAACGTAGTTGCCAATAGACAAAATGTTAATTTGCTAAATTTCATAAGACCAATTTTAATTTATAATTCCAACAATACCCTAACAAATTCCTATAACAATTGTTTGTTCAATTATTTTAAACTTGAATTCACTTGCCGGACCGTAATTATATAATTAAATTTAGGAACAGCGGTATTCTTGATTCTTCATTCAAATCATTTTTCTCCGCTGGGCTATGGAATAATAAATGAAAAAACAAATACGTAAAGTTGATAATTCAATCGAATAGCTATTAAATATGAGATTTTTGAATAATATTTTTGGTAAAAAAGAAAGTGAAAACGACGCCGTACAAGATTTTTGGGAGTGGTTTAAAAAAAACGAACAGACATTTTTTCAAATCGTAAAGAGTGGAGAACAAATTGATCAGCATTTTTTCAGCAAGCTTTTACCAAAGATCGATTCGCTTCGCAAGGAACTGTATTTCTTAACTGGGATGTACGATAGTGATACAGTAGAACTTGTCATCACTCCTGATGGAGTCATCAAAAATATTGCTTTCGTAGAACTTCTGATCGCTTCTGCTCCATCACTGCCTCACTGGAAATTTACAGCATTAAAACCTGCTATCGCGGATATGGAAAAATTCAAAATTAAAATGTACGGATTTTCCTTTGACATTAATGAAATGTATTTTTATCCTGTTCAGCATAAATACTTCCCTGATGAAGTCGATATCGTTATTGTCCATCCCGATTATACGGAAGAGAACAAGGCTAGTATCACCCATGGAATAGAGATATTTCTCGACAATTACATGGGTGAATTGAATTCTATCATAGCCATTGATAACTTGAATGTGACTTCAAAAGATCTCGCAACCGAAGAGTTGATTCCACTGCTCAAGCTAAAAGACTATTTGATCTGGAGAGAAAAGGAATTTGTGGAAAAATACACTGATCTAAGACATCATTCCACAGATGACATCTATACAGCTTTTGAAGGTATATTAGAAAACGACCTACCGATATTAGCTATTATCAATACAACGCTATTAGACTGGGATGGAAAAGCATCTCACCCTTGGATCGTTACGCTAAAAATTAGCTATGATGGAACGACAACTCAAGGAATGCCAAATCGCGAAACTTATGATTTAATGGATAATTTTGAAGAGGAACTAATGAACAGCCTTCCAGATGATATTGGCGTTCTTAATATTGGCCGAGAAACGGCTGATAACCTAAGGGAAATTTATCTGGCCTGTACAGAATTCCGAAAAATCACCATGACCATTGATCAGTTAATCGAACAGTACGAGGAAAAACTCCAAATCGATTATGGCATCTATAAAGATAAATATTGGAAATCCTTCGAGCGATTTTATACACAAATAGAGTAAGATTCTTTGATCAAATCCAACAAAACCTGATAAGGGCTTCCAGAAGTAACAAGAGCCTTTAACCAAGCAGCAAACCCCATAACGAATAAATCCTTATTTTCTTTTTGATTCACCATAGCATCAACAGCTGCACGATACGATTTTGTGTGAATAATGGTAGGGTTTAAAAGATATTTTTCAATCAATTTAGCAAAATCAATCACTCTGTTTTCATTGACAGTCATCAAGTATTTTTTATACCGGCGAACAAAGCTTTTTAGTTTCGAAGTTGCCAAATCGATATGATCAAATTGAATGTGGATCAGTATTTCGAGCAGCCTCTTCCGAATAGTCCATAACATCCCCATTTTCTTCTCGTACCAGGCATCCGTCCGAGTCAATTTTTGAAGTTCAACTAAAGCAGTTTTATCGCGGAATTGGGTTAAAAACATGACCAAACATAATTGTAGATCCGCCAGATCAACCTCACTTGATTTTGCTATTGATTGGTTGATCCCTTTCTTTAACAGCGCAAGACCTTCTGCGCCATCGCCAAGGTAATGAAAGTTCAATGCCTTCAACAATTGGCACCGTAGCTGAAACTGCGTTCGAAAAGCAGGGCTTCCCTGCGACAAAACTACATCCATCCGTTCCAAATACATCAAACTTTCCTTAAAAAAACCATTCCGCAAATTGAAATTTGCCAGATAATACAAAATATGCAGATAGTAAAATAACTGAAGGAATGCCTGCTCCGGATGCTTAAACAGAAAATTATCTGCCGTTTTTAAGAAAGAACGAACCAGCGCATAGTTTTGATGTATTGCAGCATACTCATTTGCGATATACAAGAGTTGATAAAGTGATTTAAATGACAAGAGATCATCCAAGGAAATACGGTATTTACTCAACGTATCTGAAATCAACTTATTGAGATCAACTATTTTTGCCCTCAAATGAATATTCTGCAATTCAGCGCGCAACAAAGCATAAGCAATCTGAAATTTCGCTTCTTGCTGCAATTTTTGTTGATTTTCGACAAGCCTTCCGACAAGCAGTTCCACATGAACAGTTGCGTCTAAATGAGCATATTGTAGCCTAGTTTGTAAGATTTCGTTCAACAAACTAAACTGTTCAAGATGAAGCGCTTTGTCTTCTGCTCGCTGAAGACATTTAAACCCAATCTTAGTAAACTGGCCTTCCAATAGGAAACGGCCAACAACAAACAATTTCAGTGCTTCATGCGCCTCGCTATTGTCTCGCTCAAAAACCTTGTTGGAAAGAAAAAACAACAGACTCTCATGAAGCCTTTTTCTCAAGGCATGGTAAGCATTCCGATTTTTAGTAGGATCATACAATTTTTTTAATTTATTTATATCGTCAGTTTCTATAATTTCTAGCAATCTGACATTTTTTACATCATTTCGCTTGTTTTTACGTTTCAGAAAAGCTTTAAAACTCTTCTTATCATCATTATCAAGCAATAATAGTAAGTCTGATATTGGATCTATCATCGTTTAAAAATTCGCATTAAATAAATATATGAAACAAAATTATATCGTCAGTATTCTTATAAAGATAAGTTTAAAACTAATTGAATACTATAGATATTTGGATAAGAAAACAACAACATTTTAAAACTAAAAAAAGAAAATTATGGAACCGCTAAAAAACATGATTGACGAAAAAAAAACTCAAAGAGATTTAAACAAAAGAAATCCATTTAAACCAACAGGGGCATTTATCGGTGCGTCATGGACTGCATTATTGGTTGGAACTGTTGGCTATTGCGTAGGCTTATGGAATGCAACAATGGCATTGAATGAAAAAGGATATTATTTCACGATTTTACTGTTTGCCCTGTTTGCGGTTATCTCTGTTCAAAAAAGTGTCAGAGATAAAGCCGAAGGGCTCGCCGTTACCGAATTGTACTATGGTTTAAGCTGGTTTGCAACAATTGTAGCCGTTGTTCTGTTGACTGTAGGCCTATGGAATGCAGAACTGCTTTTGAGTGAGAAAGGATTTTACGCAATGTCCTTTTCATTGAGTATATTCTCAGCAATCGCAGTACAAAAGAATACGCGCGACGCAAAACTTATTGATGACAATGAAATAAAACTTTAGCGGGTGCCTATCTTGCGGCCTCTGCAATGCAAGCCGCTAGATCTTTCAATGCGCTTTTGGAAGGAAAAAGATAGGTTGATGGTTTTAGGCCGATGGCCTAGGCGGAGCAATCGGAAGATAAACAAAAAATGTACTTCCACTTCCCAAAACACTTTGTACATCAATTTCTCCACCCATGCTTTCGATAAATTCTTTGCTTATGCTCAATCCTAAACCTGTTCCTTCTTTTGTACTTCCTGGAACACGGAAGTAGCGATCAAAAATTTTCATTAAATATTGCGCTGGAATTCCTTGCCCATGATCCTCAACCCGTAAAAGTACCCTTGCTCCCATTCTTTTGGCAGCAATGGCGATCACTCCCCCCACATCGGAATATCGAATTGCATTGGACAATAAATTCGTTAATACCCATGCGGCTTTTTCCCTATCGATAAGGACCATCGGCAAATTCCTTTCCAATTCTACGTCTATCCGGATTTGCTTTTGCTCAAACATCGACCGATTGGCTAGTAATGCGTAGTCTACAATCGATTCGATAGCTGCTTCGGTCAGTCTCATCTGAATCGCACCACTCTCCACCTGTGCAATATCCAAAAGTTCCCCCGTAATCTTGAGAAGCCGCGCTGTATCATCGGCAATGCCTTCGAGCAAATCTTGTTGTTCTTGATTTAAATCTCCGATCCTTTTATTTTCTAATAATTGGATTCCCATGCGTATTGAAGCGATAGGTGTTTTCAATTCATGGGAGACCGTTCCAATAAAATTCGTTTTCGCTACATCACGCTCCTTGAAACGGGTTACATCCTTCAGCAAAATAAATTGTCCGATAAATTGAGCCCCCTCCTCTCCTGTTGGAACAATATTAATATCAATGACCTCTAAATCAAAATAGTTTTGTTTTCCTGCAACACACACCTGAAACATCCCTAGATGACCAGACTCTTGATGCAAAGAGTTAATTTTGTTGAGAAGGTTTTTAATCAAATCATTAACTGATGCAATTTCTTCCAAATTTTCCCCCTCAAGTTCAACAAGTTTTAACCCCGAAATTAAACAAGCGGGCGTATTCGCAAAAAGCACTGTTTTTTCTTCATCGATCCCTATGACAGCATCATGCATATTATCGATAAGAGCTTCGATTCTCTTTTTATGCTGTAAAATCTTACCCAAATTACTGTCTGTATACTCCTCAAGTTTTTGAGCCATTGTATTAAATGATTTTGACACCGCTCCAAGTTCGTCCCGTCGCTTAAAATGGAGTCTCATTTTGTAGTTCCCAGCAGCAATCTGTTTAATACTATCGGCTAATTGTACCATTGGGCCTGCAATGGCGATGGGGAGATTGATCAACAATACAAACGCAATCATAAAACAGATTGCGCCAACAATGGAGATCGCCAATATAGCTTTCTCTGCTGTTGCATTGGCGACATCATTTTTGTGTTCGATCGCCTGCATATTCAGATACATTAAATGGAATATATCTTTCCGTAAGTCAGCCAATACGCTCACATTTTTCGTATCCTCTTTTAAGTTCAAAAAGTGACGATTTACACGTTCATTTACCTCCTGTTCCCCGCGCTCGGTTATATTACGATTTTGGAGCCTTAAGTTATATTCAAATAGCTGAACACTCTTGTTGCTGGTACGAAAATCTTCCAACGCCAACAGCATATTCCTGGAGTAATGCACCGTGTTATAGTTGTCGACTAAAATGTTATTTGTATCTTTTTTTAACCGATAAACATAATACCCACTCACTATCGCAAGCAGCAAAATCATGAAAAATAAAAAACCTACCCAAAAAGTCAGCTTAGCTTTAAGTTTCATTGGATTTTATATTCTTCAATTTTTCGGTACAAGGTAGCTATACCAATTTCTAACAATCGAGCAGCTTCCGCTTTATTTCCATTTGTATGTTTCAAAACCCGCGCTATATGCCGCTTCTCCATATCGGACATTGAAAAGTTTGATAAAATACCTGCCCCTTCTCTAAAATCACGTTGCACGAAGGGAAGACTCTGAACATCCAGTACGCCCCCCTCACTTAAAATCACACTGCGTTCAATCACATTTTTCAGTTCGCGGATATTTCCCCGCCATACATTACTTTCCAATGCCTGCACAAATGCTGTGGTCATCTCCAAAGGTTTCAAGTTGGATTTTAAAGCAAAGATATCAACATAATATTTTGCCAGGGGCGCAATATCCTGAACACGCTCACGCAGTGGTGGTAATTCAACGGTAAAAACAGACAACCTGTAAAATAGATCACTTCTAAAATGTTCAGAAGCAATTTCCTCGTGGAGATTTCTGTTAGTCGCAGCTATAATTCGTACATCTACGTAAGTTGGTTTAGAGTCGCCGATTTTTAAAAATTCGCCGGTTTCCAGAACACGGAGAATCTTGGCCTGAAGTTCCAACGCCATCTCACCCACTTCATCCAGAAAAATAGTACCGAGGTGCGCTTCTTCAAACAGGCCACGTTGATCTTTATTTGCCCCCGTAAAAGCGCCAGATTTATGACCAAACAACTCATTTTCAAGCAAATCCTTTGTAAATGCCGCACAGTTGATAGCGACAAAACTACGTTCTCTTCTAGCGCTCGCCTGATGGATAGCCTGTGCAAAAACCTCCTTACCAGTGCCCGTTTCACCAGTGAGTAAGACCGTTGTATTTGTAATAGCAACTTTTTGTGCTAATCCAATAGCGGTCTTTATAGCAGTGGAATTTCCAATAATCTTATCGAATGAAAGCTTATCTCCTAATCTTTTTTCCAACTGCTGCACTCTTCTAGCCAACGCAACCTTTTCACAGGCTTTATAAAGAAGTGGTATAATACGATTATTATCATCTCCTTTCGTAATGTAATCGAAAGCACCATTTTTTATTGCCTGCACGCTGTCCGGGATATTTCCATATGCCGTCAATAGGATAATCTCTACAATGGGATACCGCTCTTTAATTAATTTAGCGGTTTCAACGCCACTACCATCAGGTAGTTTGACATCACAAAGCACCACATCCACTTCACTGGCTTCAAGCTTTTTTAATCCGGATTTAATATCAGCAGCCTCAATGACATCAAAACCTTCCAGGCTAATAATTTTGGCTAGCAATTTCCGAAGCTTATCTTCGTCATCTATAAGAAGAATTTTATTCACAAGTGTCGTTTTTTCAAAATTACAATTTGTCTGAAGCAATTAGTAGAAAAATAAACAATTTGACTATTTATCGAAAATTTTTACGACATCAAAATATAAACGCTATCTTTGTACTTCCTCAATAGTATCAAAAACTGTATGTAAGATTAAAATTCTTTAGAACGAAATAAATACCATCCATTGACAATATCCTTGCAATTGGTCTTTTCTAACATTTAAAGAATTTCAACATGCTTTCCATACAACAACTTTCTTATATACATCCGAATAAAGATTTATTGTTTGAGAACATAAGTCTGTACATATACGCGCAAGAGAAAATAGCATTGATTGGCCACAATGGCGTGGGCAAATCAACTTTATTGCGACTGATTGCCAAAGAACTCTTTCCAAGCAGCGGGAGCATACAGTCCGTCGCCAATTCCTACTATGTCACCCAAGTCGTTGGACAATTTGAGAAAAAGACAGTTGCTGAAGCACTTAAAATTGACAAAAAATTAGCTGCACTTGATGCCATATTAGCGGGCGACGCCTCTGAAGAAAATTTCAATACACTTCAGGATGATTGGAATTTGGAAGAGCGTTGCCAAGAGGCCTTCTCGCTATGGAATCTGCCTAACATCCAACTGACACAAAAAATGTCTTCACTTAGTGGCGGACAACAAACAAAAGTCTTGTTGGCCGGAATCCAGGTTCATCAAACCGAACTCATTCTCCTAGACGAGCCAAGCAACCACTTGGATATGGATAGCAAAAAAAATCTATACAATTGGATCCAATCAACTAACAGCACACTGATCGTTGTAAGCCATGACAGAACGCTGCTTAATCTATTGGACGATATGGCCGAAATGACACCCAATGGCATTAAGCGATACGGAGGTAATTACTCCTTTTACAAGGCTCAAAAAGAAGGTGAGCGTCATGCTTTGCAACAAGATATCCATCACAAGGAAAAAGCGATAAAAATTGCGAAGGAGAAAGAAAGGGAAACAATCGAACGTCAAAATAGATTAAATAACCGGGGACAAAAAAAGCAGGAAAAAGCTGGTGTGGCGCGTATAATGATGAATACGCTACGAAATAATGCTGAAAAGAGCACCGCAAAAATAAAGAATGTACATCAGTACAAAATCGGAGGTATCAGATCCGATCTGCACGAGCTCCGGGGCTCGCAATCGGCATTGGATGAAATTAAAATAGATTTAGGAAACAGTACTTTTCCCACAGGAAAGAGTATGGTAAAAGCAGAAAACATCAATTTCAGCTATGGCTCGCAGCAGCTGTGGAAAGATAATATAAGCTTTCAATTATTCAGTGGAGATCGCATCGCACTACAGGGCCAGAATGGGTCTGGTAAAACGACATTGGTTAAACTCCTTCTTAATCAATTAGTGCCTGAACAGGGAAAAATTGAACAACAATCGTTTGAATCGATCTACTTAGACCAGACATATTCCATCCTATCTCCGCATTTGAGCATCTATGAACAAGCTCAGCAATATAATACTCAAGCATTGCCCGAACATGAAATTAAAATCAGACTCAATCGCTTTCTATTTGGAAGGGATGAGTGGGATAAAAAATGTCAACAATTGAGCGGCGGTGAAAAAATGCGGCTGATATTATGTAGTCTAACTATTAAACAACAATCGCCCGATTTGATTATACTTGATGAACCAACAAATAATTTAGATATTCAAAATATCCTCATTCTGACAAAAGCAATTCAGCTTTATAAGGGAACATTGCTTGTTATTTCGCATGATGAAGTATTTCTAGAAGAAATTTATGTAAACAAAGTCGTCCAGCTAGCCAACCTATAAATGGCAGCTGCTTCTATTTTGCTCCAATGCACTACGCTTCGCTTATGCTACTAACCATTGTAAAATTTAAAGAAACAACGCGTTTTTTGTAACAATCCCATATTCTTTGTTTAAAATCTGCTAAATCGATAAATTAAATTAAAAAAAACAAATTTTTATCAATATATTCACAATGATTTTAAACATGAAATAATAACCATTAAATTAATTGAACCTTTCATTTACAGAATTAAGCTTCATGGCAGACGTATCGCATAGGCCCCTCAATTAATTACTTCATTTAATTATGTCAGATTATCAAATTAAAGAAAATCCCGAATTATTTGACGCCATCGTAGTTGGTTCCGGCGCAGGTGGTGGCATGGCAGGTTATATACTTGCGCATGCGGGACTTAAAGTATTGATGCTGGAAGCAGGTCCTTTTTATGATCCAGCAAAAGATTCATTGCAACTACGCTGGCCTTGGGAATCTCCAAGAAGGGGCGCAGGTACTACTAGACCTTTCGGGGATTTTGATGCGGCCTTCGGCGGCTGGCAAATCGAAGGTGAACCCTACAGCAAAGTAGCGGGAACAGAATTTGAATGGTTTAGAGCCCGCATGCTTGGCGGAAGAACGAATCACTGGGGTCGAATTTCATTACGCATGGGCCCTGACGATTTTAAGCCCAAAGATGGAGTTACTGAAGAATGGCCTATTACCTATGAGGAGGTTAAGCCTTTTTACGACCGTGTAGACCGCATGATCGGTATATATGGAACGGTAGAGGGTATTCATAACGAACCAGATGGAATTTTTATGAAACCGCCCAAACCACGTCTAAACGAATTTTACATTGCAAAAGGCGCTAAAAAAGCAGGGGTTCCAGTGATTCCTGGGAGAGGCGCTGTACTGACAGAAGTGTCGAAAGACATTAAGGATCGTGGAACCTGTTTCTATTGCGGTCAATGCGGTCGTGCATGTAAGGTCTACGGGGACTTTTCTTCATCTTCTTGTCTCGTTATTCCAGCAATGAAAACCGGTAATTTAAAAGTAATTGACAATGCGATGGTACGAGAAGTCATTACAAATGATGAAGGGATTGCCGTTGGTGTTTCTTATGTAAATACCAAGGATTTACAGGAATATACTGTTAAGGGTAAAACCGTTATTTTGGGTGCGAGTGCCTGTGAAAGTGCGCGAATTATGCTAAATTCCAAATCAAAATCGCATCCTGGTGGTGTTGGTAATAGCAGCGGTTTAGTTGGAAAATATCTCCACGATTCTACAGGAGCCAGCTTATCGGGATTTTTGCCACAGTTACTTGACCGGAAGCGCTATAACGAGGATGGTGTAGGCAGTGTGCATATCTATTCCCCCTGGTGGGAAGATAATGCTAAGTTAAACTTTCCTAGAGGCTATCACATCGAATATGGAGGCGGTTTACATATGCCTTCTTACGGATTTTTGAACTGGGTACCGAAAGTAAACGATATCGCCAAAAATTCAGATGGAAACGGAAAAGCCAAAGGTGGTTATGGCACAGCTCTAAAAGAAGATTTCCGCACCTATTATGGTGCAAATGTCGGTATGGCCGGAAGGGGAACGGCATTGGCAAGAAAAGACAATTACTGTGAGATAGATCCAGATAAAGTCGACAAATTTGGCATTCCGGTGCTACGCTTCAACTATAAATGGGCAAATGAAGAAATAGCACAAGCGAAACACATGCAAGAGACATTTCAATCGATTATGCATGAAATGGGCGCTGTGATCACATCAAAAATCCCAGGAGCCGACACCTTATATGGACTGGAAGCTCCAGGAAAAATTATTCATGAAGGTGGAACCACAAGAATGGGTAACGACCCTAAGACTTCTGTTTTGAACAAATGGGGGCAGGCGCACGATTGTAAAAATCTCTATGTGGTTGATGCTGGGCCATTTGTACAACAAGGGGACAAAAATCTGACCTGGACAATACTCGCTTTATCGATGCGAACAGCAGAATATATACTTCAAGAAAAGAAAAAATTAAACGGTTAAACGCATGAATAGAAGAGAATCTTTACGAGCGTTAGGATTAATTGCAGCTGGATCTGGTCTTTTAACCACAGCTTGCAATTCAAAAGATGCTAAAAATGCTGCGGCAGACAATAGTAAAAAATTACCTGGAGTACAGGATTTTGAATACGAACGCACAGAACAACTATACGCTGAAAAGTTCTTTGATGAACATGAAATGGCGACAATAACTGTATTGGCTGATATTATTATACCCAAAGACAGTAAGTCTGGCAGTGCATCGGAAGCTGGTGTACCCGATTTTATCGAGTTTATTGTCAAAGATTTGCCCGACAATAAAATCCCCATGCGCGGTGGACTTCGTTGGCTAGACCTCCAATCCAAAAAGCGCTATGGTACAGTTTTCATCAAATGCAGTGAAAAGGATCAGCTTGCGTTAGTAGACGATATTGCCTATCCCGAGTTGGCAAAACCAGAGATGAAACAAGGTGCTGCATTTTTCTCCTTGATGCGTAATCTTACTTCTTCGGGATTTTACACGAGCGAAATGGGTATAAAAGATATTGGCTATGCCGGAAATAAACCTGGCGTCTGGAATGGTGTACCAGATGATGTATTGAAAGAGCACGGTTTTGACCCGACTAAATTCTTTGGATAGAATAAAAAAATCCTTTNNAAAGGATTTTTTTATTCTATCTAATCCAAATTATTGCGCTGATGGAACTTCTGTAGCTTCTGGAGCTTTATCAATTAATTCCATAAATTGATCCAATTTTGGGGTTATAATAATTTGTGTTCTTCTATTCCGTTGCTTACCGAGCGCTGTGGAATTGTCCGCTATAGGGTTATATTCTCCCCTACCGCCCGCAGTTAAGCGTTTTGGATCCACACCATATTTATTCTGTAAAGCCTGTACCACAGAAGAAGCTCTTAGGGTACTTAAATCCCAGTTATTACGAATATTAGGTTTTGAAATCGGGTCGGTATCGGTATTACCTTCAATCAATACTTCATAATCTCTATAGTCCTGAATGATCTTTGCAATTTTACTCAATGTCTGATCTGCTCTATCGTTAATTTCATAACTGCCGGATTTGTAAAGCATATTATCGGCAAGTGAAATATAAACCACCCCTTTCAAGACCTGTACATCAACTTCCTGCAACTCTTCACGGCTAAGCGATCTAGTTAAATTGTTTGATAATACTAGATTTAAAGAGTCGGATTTATTCTTCGTTTCTACCAGATGTTTGATGTATTTGTTTGAAGCGTTAATTTCGTCAACCAACTTGGAAATATTAATATTTCCCTGTGAATTCTGATTAATACTATTATCTAACGACTTCTGCAAAGCAACATAGGCAGATCGCAGATCAGCATTATTTTGTTTTTCGGTGGCTAGCTGATCCTCTAAACTCTTAATTCTCGTGCGACCTTCCGCTATTTGAAGCTGCCCGTCTTGATATTGCTTGTTTAACTGACTATGCTCTGTTTGTAATTTATTGTAGTCCGACTGTAAGCCAGCATATTGTTTTTTGCTGACGCCACATCCGATAACAAACAAACTGGCCGTCAATACTGACATTGGAAAAACTAAATTCTTCATGATATACTCTTTTTGTAGATGTTGAATTAATTCATATAGCAAGATACACAATATTCTAGCCAAAACACCTTAGGCGTTTCAAATTAACAACCTTTAACGTCTATTGAGCTAACTCTTTTAATTCGGTTGAACTAAATATCTGTGCACCTTTGAGGTAAGGATTCGCGCCTTTTAAATAGTTATAAATAATAGATTTGGCTTCCTCATTCGGTAATTTGTACAGATTTTTAACAAGGAAGTTTTTATCTTCAAGAATATTATTGTTATAACCCAAAAAAGAAGGTGCATGTACCTGTACACTCCACCGTATAAACCGCGCTTCAATATGATTGGGATTTTCTTTTATCACTTCTTCCAAATAATTTTTACCCGCTTTAAACTGTCCAACTTTTTTAAATGGATTACCGATATGTTTAGCTAAAAGGATCTGATAAGCTGCCAAGTATACTTTCTCAGTAGGTGATTTGGCTCCCTCAATTAGCACCTTTAAATTATGTTCACATAGATCCTCATCCTTTACAGCTCCCGCATATTCCCTTCGAATTTTATCTATATTCACCTGTTGGCCAAGTCCAGCCTTTGATAGGCAAAATAGCACAATGATCATTACTATTCGTGTTATCATAATTATAAATTAGGTCATCTAAACCATTTCATTTTCCCGCTTAAATTACTAAAAAAATCGAATCCAACTATTAATTTTAAATTATCATCGCACCAAACAAAGGTTTCCATAACATTCTATCGCCACAGCTAGCAAAAAAAGAAAAAACATTCATTAAGGTATATTTTAAAAGCGATTTGGCTTCAATTCACATCCCCAATAGTTAATCTACGAATAATCAGCCTATCTCATCAAGTCAGGAAAGCTCATAAGTTTCATGTTCCTTGCCAAAAGTCAAATTATTTTTACTATATTAGGTATACCATTATAAATTTAAAACGAGCTATGGAGACAAAAGCAGAATATCAGATTTGGGATACTATTGTGAATAGTGCAAAAACTAAATTCGATTATAAGCATATTCGTGCTATGTTTAAAAAGGAAGATGACGAAATAACCGATAAGTTTCTATTCCATATTATTGCAGGTTTTGCCTGTGGTGAAAATCATCAGACAATTTCGACTAATCTTTTCAATGAATTACAAAACATTCATTTTGAATGCAATGAAGAACAGATCGATAGATTTATCGCTGATAAGCACGTGAAATTCAGCCCAGAAATATATGCCACCTATCTAGCATTCTCGATGCTGGAAGATGGTGAGGATATCGATAATATCACTGAAATTATAAACAATCTTTTGCAGTTAGATAAATAATTATCCTGAATTATCGTTTAATTTTGGCTAAAAACTTATATTTGTGAATTATTACACCTATAGTTATGCGCCAGTTTTTAACGCTATTTTTAATATTTTCTATTTATACAAATAGTGTAGCCCAAAATTTCGATTTTGGTAAAGTTTCTATTTCGGATTTCTCACGTACAGATTTGGATAGCAATGCCCATGCTATCGTTCTGAATGAGTTTGGTCAAAGCTCTGTTTTCGTGGATGATTATGATAACCGTATCAAACTTCTTCATGAATACCATGTACTAATCCGCATCATAGACAAAGAAGGATTTAAAAAAGCTAATTTTGAAATTCCATCTTATAAACGTGGAAATTATATACGCGACTACTTTGATGAATTAAAGGCTGTTACATATAACTTAGAAAACGGTAAAATAGAGACAACAGCGCTTGAAAATAAAAAAGTTTTCAAAGAAAATTATTCAGCACATCTGGACCTTAATAAATTCACGCTTCCGAATATTAAAGAAGGATCTATCATTGAAGTATCTTATCGAACGCTAGAGCAGGACTTATTTAATTTTAAGACATGGGAATTTCAAGATGATCTTCCTAAAATACAAAGTCAATACATTGCAATTATACCTGCTTCTTTCACATACAATGTAGCTTTACGTGGACCTTATAAACTTACTGATCAAAAAGGTGAAGTATTGAGAGAGTATATTTTTCTAGATGGTCTAAGAATGGATTGTTCAAAATTGACCTATACAATGAAGAACATTCCGGCATTTATCGAAGAGGATTACATGACTTCCCCCACCAATTTTAAATCTGCAATTTATTATGAACTTGAATCGATTTTTTATCCGAGCACGGGTAGTAAGAAGACATTTAGCAAAACTTGGAAAGACGTCGATATAGACCTGATGAATGAAAAGACCTTTGGTGGTCAATTAAAAAAAACAGATGTATTCAAATCCAGTTTAGCAACAATTATATCGTCTAATGATAGCAAACTTGAAAAAGCAAAAAAGGTATATAACTATATCAACAAACAAATAAAATGGAATAATCATTTAGGCAAATATGCAGAAACAGGCGTTGAAAAAGCACTAGAAAAAAGGAATGGGAATATTGGGGATATTAATTTAGCGTTAGTAACCGCTTTGATGGCTGCAGACCTGGAGGCATACCCCGTCATTCTCTCGACTCGCCGAAACGGTACGCCTAATGCGCTTTTTCCTGTATTATCTGACTTTGACTACGTCATCGCTTGCGTGGATATCGATGGCGTAAAATATACATTAGATGCCACTAATGCTTATTTGCCTTTTGGAGAATTGCCTTTACAATGTTTAAATGAACGGGGAAGAATCATCTATTCTAAAAAAAGCTCAAATTGGTTCCCACTTGTAGCGACAGAATTTTCCGAAGTAAACTATGTCTTGGAAGGAGCTTTAGATGAACAATCAAAAATTAAGGGAAAATTAACCATAAGCAGTAGCGGCAACAAAGCATTCTTAAAGCGTCAACATATTGCTAAATTTAATTCTTTGGAAGAATATTGGGAAAAAATGGACGAAGAAATGCCCAACATTACACTGATAAAGTCGAGTATCCAAAACCTTGAGGATATTGACCAAACGTTGATAGAAGAATTCGATGTCGTCGCGGATGTTTCCAAACAGACGGGACAAGGTGAGATCGTTTTGGCTCCAACTATTATTGACAGGATCTCCCACAACCCATTTAAGGCGCAGGAAAGAACCTACCCCGTCGACATGGGCTTTAAATCCAAAACATTGTACGCAGTCAGGTTAACAATCCCAGATCAGTATGAAATTGTTGAAAAGCCTCAAAATGTGTCCTTAGCGCTGCCTGAGTCCACTGCAAAATATAAATATGTCAGCCAAACTGATGGCAACAAAATCGAAATCCTACAGAGCCTCACGTTCAACAAACCCCTATTTTCGGTCGATGAATATTTTTCACTCAAAGAATTATATTCCCGTATCATTCAACAACAAAAAGTAGATCTAAAATTAATTAGTAAAAAATGAAAATTCTATTCGTCAACTTACTATACATCCTGCTTCCGATCCTTGCGATTGCGCAAGAAAACTATGACGTTGCTAATATTCCCAGTACATTAAAAAGCAGAGCAGTAGCGACTGTACGCAATGATAAAACTGTGGTAGAAATAAAATCTCCCGAACAAGTTGTCACCACGACAACTTGTGCCATTACCGTGTACAATAAAAACGGAGACCGTTATGCCACGCTTCCGGTGTATTATGATAAATCCACTGAGATCAGAAGCATCAAGGGAGCGATCTATAACGAAATGGGCATATTGCAAAAGAAAATTTCAACGAAAGATTTTAAGGATATTAGCGCTGTTGACAACAGTACGATGTTTGCCGATTCCCGAGTAAAATTATATGTCCCAAACTACCACAGCTATCCCTATACCATCGAATATCAATACGAGGTCAGAAGCAAGCAAAACTTGATCATTCCATCTTGGACTCCGGAGGTCTCCAACAATGTGTCCGTAGAAAAAAGCAGTTTCCAATTTATCGCACCAATTGGCACAGACTATCGAATAGAAACAAAGAATTACAGTGGAACTGCAAAACAAGAAAAAAATGAAAAGACCGAGAGCAAGACGTGGAATGTGGAACAGATAGCGGCAAGAAAGGAAGAATCATATCGTCCCAACTCCAGTCTTAAAAAAACGAATGTACTCATTGTTCCCAAAAATTTCATTTACTACGGGAAAGAAGGAAATTTCTCAGACTGGAAAGAATTCGGTAACTGGGTATCCAACAGTTTGCTAAATAAGAAACAAGACCTAACCGAAGCCTCCAAACAAAAATTTATTGCATTGACCAAAAATGCCAGTTCAGACAAGGATAAAGCAAAAATTCTATACGATTACTTACAAAAAAACACACGCTATATCAGTATTCAGATAGGCATTGGAGGCTTAGAGCCCTTTCCTGCTTCAGAAGTAGACCGTCTGGGGTATGGCGATTGTAAAGCGCTAGTCAACTACATGCAAAGTATGCTGTCGGCCGTCAATATCCCATCCTATTATTGCATCGTCGAAGCCGGAAGACGCAAAGAAAGTTTCAATAAAACCTTTGCGAACGCTCAAGACGGAAATCACGTCATATTATGTATTCCGTTTAAAAATGATACAACTTGGCTAGAATGTACAAGCCAAAACCTTCCATTTGGTTTTCTCAGCGATTTTACCGACGATAGAGATGTCGTTGCCTGCACTGAAAATGGTGGAGTTATTATGCATACTCCTAAATACGTAAATTCAACCAATCTTCAGCTTCGCTACGCCGATCTAAAACTTTCAGAAGACGGGAATATACAAGGTTCGCTAAACACCAAGTTCTACGGAACTCAATATGCAAACCATATGGATGTACTTTTGGCTAGCAATAATGACAAGAATAAACTTCTAACTGAATATTACAATATAGACAATATCAATTTCAACCGGATAAATTATATTGAACACAAAGAAGATAATCCATTTATTGAAGAGCACCTGGATATTTTCATTAAAAATTATGCTGTGAAAAATGGCAATAAACTTTTGATCCAGCCTAATTTATTCAACTCATATTCCAATATTCCTGACAGCAAAAATAGAACAGAAGATATTTTTATTGAAAGAGGTTTTACCGATGTTGACAGCATTAGCATTATTCTTCCTGAAAATATACTTAAAACAGTAGTCCCTGAAAAGAAAATCATTGAAAAATCGTTTGGTAAGTATGAGTTTAGATCAGAAATAAAAGACAATAAACTCTTCACTTACAGAAAATTGGAGCTTTTTGAAGGCACCTATCCTGCTAGTAATTATGAGGAATTTTTTCAATTTCATAACGAAGTAAGCAGTAGTGATAGAGGCCGTTTTAACCTTAGCTTTCTCTAAACAAATGAAAATATTTACCAGAATATGAATGTGTGTAATCCGCCGAAGCAAGGCAATTATTGTATATTAGCCCAATGACAGAATACGCAGCGATATTTGACATGGACGGTGTTATAAGTCACACCAATCCTTTCCACGCACAAGCCTTTAGAGCTTTTTTTAAAAACCACAATGTACAACAAGCTACAGAGGAGGAATTTGAACAGCACATGTATGGTAAGCACAATAGTTATATTATGCAACATTTCTTTAAACGTCCAATTTCTTCTGAAGAACTGCGCACGCTTGAATTTGAAAAAGAGCAGCTTTTTAGGGTAATTTACAAAGACCATGTAGCACCTATCAAGGGGTTAATTGAATTTTTAACAGCCTTAAAAGAAAAAGGTTTTAAGCTTGCTGTAGCGACATCTGCTCCCCGGGAGAACATGGATTTAATTCTAGACGAATTGAATATACGGCACCTATTCTCTTCCACACTAAGCAGCGAAGACGTGAAATTACATAAACCTCATCCTGAAGTTTACCTAAAATCGGCAGAAAATCTTCAAATTTCAACCGACCGCTGTATCGTTTTTGAAGATTCTTTTTCCGGTATTACTGCAGCTAAAAATGCTAATATGAAAGTTGTAGCCGTACTTTCAACGCATAAAAAAGAAGAATTACCGGCAAGCAATGATTATATCAATAATTATACGGAAATATCAGTTGCGAATGTTGAAGCTATTTTAAAAACACAGTAGCCAGAACTTTACGGCACAATTCCCAAATTGCTGTTGATGTATAAAAAAAGAGATTCCTTGAGGAATCTCTTTTTTTTTGTGTCGATTGTCCAGTTTGCCCTAAAAAATCATGGACAGCTAATGGATAACTAAAATTTTATTCGGCTATTAATCTCTTTTCAGACCGAACTTTTCTATTTTACTATAAAGATGACTACGTTGAATATCTAAATCATCCGCTGTCTTGGAGACGTTCCAATTATTTTTTTCCAACTTATATTTTATAAATTCTTTCTCAGCATGATCCTTGTAATCTTGGAATGAATCAAAGGAGTCCATATCTAATCCATAATTTGTTGTACCTTTTTCATGGGCTACACCATTTACCGGTTCGCGCGAAGGATTGGCAAAGGCAATGACATCTTTGTCGGTAATAGACTTGTCGCTCAAAATAATTAAACGTTCAATCATATTTCTTAACTCGCGAATATTGCCCGTCCAAGGAAGATGGCTTAACTCTTTCATGGCTGCAGCAGTGATATCCTTAACGGGAATTCCGTACTCCATACAGATCTCTTCGCAGAAATTAGTAGATAATAAAGGAATATCATCAACGCGATCAACTAATGCAGGTACATGGATCAATATAACAGAAAGACGGTGATATAAGTCCATTCTGAAATTACCATCTTCAATTTCTTTCAATAAGTCCTTATTGGTCGCAGCAACCACACGTACATTGACATCAATTTCTTTATCGCCCCCCACTCTCGTAATTTTATGTTCCTGTAGCGCTCTTAATACTTTTGCCTGCGCCGAAAGGCTCATATCACCAATCTCATCTAAAAACAATGTTCCGCCACTAGCTTGTTCAAATTTTCCAATACGTTGCTTAATAGCCGATGTGAAAGATCCTTTTTCGTGACCAAATAGCTCTGATTCAATTAATTCAGAAGGGATTGCCGCACAGTTCACTTCGATTAATGGGCCTTGTGCGCGATTTGATTTCTCATGTAACCAACGCGCAACCAATTCTTTTCCCGAACCATTCGCACCAGTAATCAATACGCGAGCCTCAGTTGGTGCAACACGGTCAATTGTTTCCTTAATACGTTTGATAGCCCCAGATTCACCTAATATATCTTTCGTTTTCGAACTGCTAACTTTTCGTTTCAGGACTTTAGTTTCCGTGACTAGGGAACTTTTATCCAATGCATTTCGAACCGTGATCAATAACCTATTTAGGTCCAGTGGCTTTTCTAAAAAGTCAAATGCTCCTTTTTTCGCAGCTTCAACAGCGGTTTCAATCGTACCATGTCCGGAGATCATTATGAAGGGAATATCGGGACTGCTTTGGTGGGCATCCGCCAACACTTCCATCCCATCCATCGTATTCATCTTGATATCACACAGAACAAGATCTATTTTTTCCTTTTTTAGAATATCTAATCCATCCCGGCCATTGTCGACATCTAAAATCGTATAATCTTCATATTCCAAGATATCACGCAACGAACTTCTGATGGCGCGCTCATCATCAATGATTAAAATCGTACTCATAAATAGAGAATTATGCTATTTTTTCAATTATGAAAATCAATATAAGTTTTTTTTGGCAATTAGCGAAAAAGAAGCAAACCTTGTAAGCCGGGTTCTGTAGACCACCGAAGTGGAATTTCTATCATTTATCTAGATTTGCCATCGCTGACAAACTCAATCAACCTACCCATTACGAATTCCAATACATTGAAAGAAGACGAGCAGCCTTCGATTTTCGCAACCTATTTGGTCTTTCAACACACGAGGTTTACCGTAATGCATGTCACCATACAAGACCGTAAGCTCTTACCTTACGTTTTCACCCTTACTCCGAAAAGCGGTATATTTTCTGTGGCACTTTCTGTCTACTATTTCCATAGCAGCCTTCCCGTTAGGAAGCGTGTCGCTCTATGTTGCCCGGACTTTCCTCTCCTCTCAAAAAGAGCAGCGATAGAACCAGTTTGCTTCTGCGCAAAAGTAGCTATTTTACTCGGATAAAACTGAAATTCTTTTCAATTTCGAAAAGACCACAAATTATTTAACTTGTGTTGCAAAATCTACGCAGCCATATTGCGTAGATAAAAGAAAGTTTTCGTATTTTCAGCTGACCAAAGGAAATCGAACATGGCACTTAATAAACTTGCGCTTATACGCTATAGAACAATTGATCAATGTCTCCGTTTGCGACATCGAAAATGGACGTTAGAAGACCTTATGGAAAAAGTCGCAGATGCACTCTATGAATTTGAAGGAATCAAAAATGGAATAAGTAAACGAACGATACAAGGCGACATTCAACTCATGCGGAGCAATAAGCTCGGCTACAATGCACCTATTGTGGTTTTGCATCGCAAATTTTATACCTATGAAGATCCTAATTACAGCATTAGTAATTCTCCTATTTCTGTCGGAGATATGCAAAAAATGAAGGAGGCTGTGGAAGTATTGAAGCATGTGAGCGGTTTCTCAAGCTTTGATGAAATGAGCGATATCGTTGCACGGCTCGAAGATAGTATCCATACCAAAAAGGACAACTCACCATCGATTATACAAATGGAAAGCAACAATCTGCTGAAGGGTCTTTCCTTTATCAATCCATTGCATCAAGCCATTCGGGAGAAAATCCCGCTACTCATAAGCTACCAGTCGTTCAAAGCGAAACAACAGCAAGACCTTGTCTTCTCCCCCTATCTTCTAAAAGAGTATCGTAATCGGTGGTTTCTAATTGGTCATCATAAAAAGAATGAAGGGTTGATGACGCTAGCACTTGATCGCATAAATTCTGTAGAAGAAATGGGCAAAAATTCATATAAAGAATATAACGGTGTAGATTTTGAACGCTATTTTTCGGATACCATTGGCGTTACTAAATCACACAAAGACCGTGGACATCGCGTAATATTACTTGTCAATGCAAAAAATGCGCCTTATGTGACAACAAAACCCATACATTCTTCCCAGCAAATTTTGAATAAAAAGGAAGACGGATCGATTTTGATTCGCCTCGATGTTGTACTTAATTTTGAGCTGGAAAGAGAAATTTTAGGTTTTGGCGAATCCGTTAAGGTGCTCTCACCAAAAAGTCTTCAAACTCGAATAAAGCAGCGCTTGGGAGCTGCCATACAACACTATACCCAATAATCTGTAGACAGGCATTTGCATTAAAAAATGTATAGTATTTCAGTCCATTCTCCCGGTTAGGCGATTTTTCCAGAATAGATGGGAACAATTGCCACCTTCACAAAGGCTAAATATGTTGAGCGATGGCATAACCACTAGCCCAAGCCCATTGGAAGTTATAACCGCCCAGCCATCCGGTAATATCCACAGTTTCTCCTCCGAAATAAAGACCATTAACTTTTTTTGACATGAGCGTCTTGGGATGAAGTTCCGCTGTCGATACTCCGCCTCGCATGACCTCAGCTTTATCATAACCCTTATCTCCCGCAGGTTTTACCTTAAAGTGATGAATTGTATCAACAATCAATTTCGCATCAGCTTTACTAAGGGAGGCAATTTTGGTATCCAATACCAGGAATTTTCCAAGCGCATCAACCAATTTCCTAGTGAAGTGATCGTTTAACAATTGGGAGACAAGTCTTTTTCCACCGTATTGGCGCTCCTGTTTAATCAAATTTTCCAAATTAAAATTAGGTAACAAATCAATTGTAATCTCCATTCCAGGTCTCCAATAACTTGAAATTTGAAGAATTGCGGGTCCGCTTAATCCCCAGTGCGTAAAGAGAATGTTTTCTTCAAAAGACATTCCGTCAACAGATACCTTTGAGAATACCGCATTTCCAGCCAAAGAACTATACCAATCAGCATCTTTTCCTGTTATGGTTAAAGGTACCAATGCTGGAGCGGTTCCAACTACATTCAGACCAAACTGTTTCGCTACACGTAATCCGAAATCTGAAGCACCAAGCTTTTGCACCGGTAAACCCCCAGAAGCAATAATCAATTTATGTGCATAATACCGTACATCACCTCTTGTATTTTCTGCCGCAACCTCAAAACCATTGTCCTTTTTTTCTACGGCCTTCACCAATGTATTTAATGCGACATGCTGACCTGTGTGCTGTAAAATTTCAGAAAATACAGCGACGATATCTTTTGCTTTATTTGTTACTGGAAACAACTGCCCCAAAGTCTTCTCCTGGCCAATAATACCATAACCTTCAAAAAAAGTAATGGTATCCTCCACGCTCCATTGTTTGAATACACTGTATAAAAAATCTGGATTTTCAGAAATAAAATTGGCGGGGCTGGTACCCGTATTGGTATAATTACAGCGCCCACCTCCTGAAATCAATATCTTCGCACCAACTTTATCGTTTCGTTCAATAACTAAAGTCTTCTTTCCGATTAGCCCTGCTTGCGCAGCGCACATCAAACCACAGGCCCCAGCCCCAATAATGATCGCATCGTAGGTTATACTCACAGTAACAGATCTAATAAGCAATCAATGTGTCGTCAACAGAAATCACCCTCCGCTCCAATTGACTCTGATATGCTAATTCAATAATTTTAATAACGTCTCGGGCTTGTTCCGGCGATGCAATTAAGGATGTTTTCCCTAATATATTATCGACAACATTTTGATAAAAATCGGGGTAAGAACCAACTTCTGAAGGAATAATTTCTTCAATATCTTTACCTGCTTCTACAATATTCAATTTACCATATAGGCTTGGATCCTCTCTTCCCCAATCGGGATCTTCATCTGGGAATTTACCTTCACGCAGTAAGGCTTCCTGTGGATCAATCCCATGCTTTACAAAATTTCCATTCATACCGAATATACGATAACGCGGAGTAGGTTCCTTTGCAAGCATAGAACCTTTTAGAGACACCCTTAACTGATCATAGTACAATAGGCAATCGAAATTATCGATAGTCTTCGCGTGATCTCGTTGGATGGCCAAATCTGCAAAAACAGCATTCGGCTTTCCAAATAACTGTAAAGCCTGGTCGATGAGATGAGGTCCTAGGTCATAAAATATTCCGGAACCTGGCAAATTTTCCTCGCGCCAAGCATTAGGTCGCAGGTAGTTTCGAAAACGATCAAAGCGAGATTCAAGATTTACAATCCGTCCCAATCTTCCACTTTTGATTAGTTTTTCAACTGTGCGATAGTCTGAGTTGAACCTTAAATTATGGTAGGGAGCCAAGGTCAGATTGTTCTGCTTTGCCAACGCAATCAGCTCATCTGCCTGATCTACGCTATTTGTAAACGGCTTTTCAACTACGACATGTTTTCCTGCTTCCAATGCACGCTTAGCAAAAGGATAATGCATTTCATTGGAGGTTGCGATTACGACTAGATCAATTGTTGGATCATCGAAGATATCATTTGCAGACAAGGCAATTTCCGCCTGCGGATAGCGTTCCTTAAGCAAACTCTGCTGATCAGCTTTGCGCGCTGTCACCTTGACAAGATCCAGTTCCACAATCGAACGCATCACGGGGGCATGAAAAACTTGGCCTGAAATTCCAAAACCAATAAGTCCTACGCGAATTTTCTTCATCATATTACATTCTTTCAGGCACTTGGATACCCAATAAATTCATTCCTTTTGCAATAACCTTCGCTGCGGAAGCAGATAAGTGCAATCTAAAGTTTTTGACATCATAATCTTCCGCTTTCAAGATGGTTTCTTCATGATAAAACTTATTGTAAACCTTGGCTACTTCATAAATATAATTTGCCAATTGGGCAGGACTGAATTCTTGTGCAGAGGCTTCAATAGTCTCCGGAAATGCTCCAAGTTGCTGAATCAAATCACGTTCGTAAGAAGAGATCGTTGCCGGTACAGAAACCGCACTGTCAAAATCGAATTCAGCTTTACTTAAAACAGATTTGATACGTGCATGTGTATATTGAATAAACGGCCCTGTATGCCCTTGAAAATCGACAGACTCATTGGGATCAAATAAGAGTCGTTTTTTGGGATCTACCTTTAATAGAAAATATTTAAGTGCGCCCATTCCAATCGTATCATAAAGAACGGCTTTTGATGCTTCGTCCAATCCTTCCGTCTTTCCAAGCTCCTCAGTCCGCTCCTGCGCAGTTTTAAGCATCTCAGCCATCAAATCATCCGCATCAACAACTGTTCCTTCCCTTGATTTCATTTTACCGGATGGAAGATCGACCATTCCATAAGACAAGTGGAACAAACCTTCAGCCCAAGCTTTACCAAGTTTTTTTAAGATTAAGAACAATACCTTGAAGTGATAATCCTGTTCGTTACCAACAACATATATAGATTCACTCATTTTGAACTCATCATACTTTAATTGAGCTGTCCCCAAATCTTGCGTGATATAGACAGAAGTACCGTCGCCACGAAGCACCAGCTTCTGATCCAATCCTTCGTCTGTTAGATCAATCCAAACGGAGTTATCTTCTTTCTTGAAGAAAACACCTTTGTCCAAACCTTCTTGGATAATATCTTTACCTAACAAGTAGGTATTGGATTCATAATAATATTTGTCGAAATCGACGCCCAATTGTTTGTAGGTCTTTTCAAATCCAGCATACACCCAGCTGTTCATGGTTTTCCAAAGTGAGATTACCTCTTCATTACCGCCCTCCCATTGTTGTAACATCGCTTGTGCTTCCTTCATTAGAGGTGCATTTTTCTTTGCTTCATCTTCGGTTTGCCCTTCAGCCTTCAATACCTCGATCTCCTTTTTATATTCTTTGTCAAACACAACGTAATATTTTCCGACGAGGTGGTCTCCCTTCATCCCGGTAGATTCAGGCGTTTCACCGGCACCAAATTTCTGCCAGGCCAACATCGATTTACAGATATGGATACCACGGTCATTCACCAAATTCGCTTTGATCACCTCATAACCATAGGCTTTCAGAATTTCGGCTACGGAGTATCCTAATAAATTATTCCGAATGTGGCCTAAGTGCAGCGGTTTATTCGTATTGGGAGAAGAGTACTCCACCATCAGTTTTTTTCCATTTGCAGGAAATACGCCAAAGTCTTTCGCGGTGATGGTCTGGTTCAACAACGTTATCCAGTAAGCATCAGAAAGGACAATATTCAAAAACCCTTTGATCACATTGAAATCCGATATTTCAGCAATATGTTGTTGCAAATAGGCTCCAATTTCATTTCCAGTTTGTTCCGGAGAAGATTTCGAAAAGCGTGTTACTGGAAAAGTTACGATTGTAATTTGTCCTTCAAACTCCTTTCGAGTCGCTTGTAAAGCAATTTGATTTTCTAAAATATCTGCATTGTAAAGCTCTTTTACTGCCTGTACAGTGACTTCAACAAGTCGCTTTTGAATAGAATTTGCCATTTAATGATTTTGTAAATTTTACAACTTCCTGATAGTGAATTGGAAATAAATAACATTCCTTATTTAGGTATTCACCATTAAAGTATATCTTTGCAAAAATAATAAAAAATGCAGAGCTATCAGGAATTTCTTGACTTAAGTGTTGGTTTTCCCCAAGACGGATTCGAAATCATCGACGACGAATTGTATTTCCACGATTTGAATTTAATGGAAATGATAGAAACGTACGGTACGCCGCTACGTTTTACTTATTTGCCGATCGTCAGCAAAAAAATTCAGCAAGCGAAAATCCTTTTTCAGACCGCAATTCTGAAACATAACTATCGCGGATCTTACAAATATTGTTATTGTACCAAATCATCCCATTTCAAGCACATTGTAGAAGAAGCCTTGAAAAATGATATCCACCTAGAAACTTCGTCTGCATTTGATATGCCGATGATCGATTCATTGGAAAGACAAGGTACCGTAACAAAGGACATTACAGTCATCTGTAATGGATTCAAAACGTATCAGTATAAACAGTATATTGTGGATATGATCCATGATGGATATACGAACATTATACCTGTACTAGATAACAAAGAAGAGTTTAACCTTTACGACGATGAAATCGAACTGGACGAGCCTTGTGCTTTAGGAATCCGCGTTGCATCCGAAGAGCAACCAGACTCTCAATTTTATACCTCTCGTTTAGGAATCCGTCAGGAAGATGTTATCGATTTCTATAATAACAAAATCGTTGACAATCCAAACTTTAAAGTCAAGCTGCTTCACTTTTTCATCAATTCAGGTATTTCGGACACTCCATACTACTGGAATGAACTGGAAAAATACGTCACATTGTATTGCAAATTCAAAAAAGTAAACCCAGACTTAGATACGTTGGATATCGGTGGCGGTATGCCGTTTAAGGATTCACTGGTGCACGACTTTGACTACGAATACATGGTCAATGAAATTGTGAACCGAATCAAACAAATCTGCGCGCACCACGAGGTAATGGAACCCGATATTATTACCGAATTCGGTAAATACACCGTTGCTGAAGCTTCAGGGATTCTTTACAAGGTACTCGGCCGCAAGCAACAAAACGACCGTGAACGCTGGTTTATGATTGATGGCTCATTTATTACGAATTTACCGGATGTATGGGCATTGAATCAAAAATACATCCTCTTGCCGATCAACAACTGGGATTCGGAATATGAACGTGTCAATCTAGGTGGTATTACCTGCGATGGTCAGGATTATTATAATCAGGAAGCACATATGAATTCGGTATTTATGCCAAAGACACGCAAAGTACAATACCTTGGATTCTTTCATACAGGGGCCTATCAAGATGTGTTAAGTGGGTATGGAGGAATTCATCACTGCTTATTGCCTTCGCCTAAACATGTGCTCGTACGCCGCAATAGAGACGAAACATTCAACTACGAGGTTTTTGGTGAGGAACAAAACTCCAAACAAGTCATGAAGTTATTAGGCTATCAATAAGATGTTAAACCCAGAATACGCGCTCTTTTAATTGCCGGATGACAAATATCGTGCAGAGAAAGCGTGTTTTAAAGCACAAAAAAAAGGTCTCAATCTTAGGAAAGAGACTTTTTTATTTTTAGCCTGCCAAAGTATTCACCGTCAGACATGCCAAAATCAATACACCCGACAAACACAATGTCTATTAATGGAAATATTCAGTAAGCGGATACAAGAGCGGTAAACCAATTTCAGCATAAAAGAGAGTCTGATGATGGCCTTAGCGCTATCGTTGTTTTGGGTTGTCTTCGTACTGTGTTCGCACCACCTTCGCCCCATGAACAGTATCGCGACCACTATTGATCCTTCGAAGCAGGTACGAATCAAATATCCGAACGACTTCTTCATTTCGATCTTTCCTGCACAGGAATGACAAGTTTTAGGACGCAATCTTTGTGTTCGACTCGGTAGTTTATTGCGTAAAGAAAAGCCTCTTTCCGTATAGATATGGTATCAAAAATTTATTCCGCCACCCAAGCTGTCAAGAAATTAAGTACTTTTTCTTCATCATACCATTTTCCCTTTTCCAGGCTACCACTTTCCTGCACATGCAAAGTTTTTCCATTGCTATCTAAAACAATAAAAAATGGATAACCGAGTTTACTTCCCTCGGGAGCATACTTCTGAAAAACAGTCTCATTTTTATTTTCCTTCGAATAATTCAGGTGATAATAGAGAAAGCTATTCTTCAGCAACTTATCTACACTTTGCGTTTTGTGAATATAATCATTAAACCTCAAACACCAGACACACCAATTTCCCCCAGCTTGGATAATAATATTTTTCCTTTCTTGCTTGGCCTGAACTAATAACCGATTAATATCATCTTGCGCATCAGCATCTGGATTGTAAGGCTTTGAAAGCTGGTCTGTTGCCACATCTTGTTGTGCAGATGCATTAAACTGCAACACTAGGGTTCCGATAAATACAACAGCCCCACAAAGTATTAATCTTATCTTCCTCATCGTAATAAATTAAATAGTAAACTAAAATTACAAAATCATTTACCCAAACCAAAACATACAAGACCTATAATGGTTAAACATTATATAACTATTGACCATGCAGAAAAACATTTTGAATCACACAAGCCTGCATGTTGACAGCATCGTCAAACATGATCAACGCAGTACAGCTGCTGCCTTAAGTAATCAAATTCGGTCATGATCAAACCATCGAATAGGAACGAATAAAAAAAGCTTATTGATGTTGCCTATCGAACTTTTGGCGGAAAGGGAAAAGCTTTCTTAATTAAAATCAAAACAATAAAAAACAAAACAAAATAAAAACAAACATCATATCTTAACATAAATATTATGTAATTTCTTTTAAAATTTGATGAATATACCATAACTTAGTATTGAGGAAGGGAAAACAAAGCAGCAACAAAGTTCACCATAAAACTCCAAAACGAAACAAAATGAAACACCAAGAATTCAAAAGGTCAAAACTGATAGAAAAAATAAGAGATACGAGCACATGGGATGTTATCGTAATAGGTGGTGGAGCGAGTGGATTAGGTGTTGCATTAGATGCTTTAAGCCGCGGATTCAAAACAATTTTGCTGGAACAGGTTGATTTTGCAAAAGGCACTTCGAGCAAAGCGACCAAACTCGTTCATGGCGGTGTACGCTATTTAGCTCAAGGTGATATTAGTCTGGTTAAAGAAGCACTTCACGAAAGAGGTCTACTACAAAAAAACGCTCCTCATCTGGTGAAAAACCAATCATTTATTATACCCAACTACAATTGGTTTGAAGGTCCATTCTATACCATTGGAATGAAAATATATGATCTTCTTGCCGGTAAATTAAGTTTAGGAAAATCCATTCATATTAATAAAAAAGAAACACTGCATCGCATAAGTACGGTTAGACCTAAAGGTTTATATGGCGGAGTAGTTTATCAAGATGGACAATTTGATGATTCAAGACTTGCTCTCAATGTAGCACAGACTTGTATACAAATGGGTGGTGTTGCCCTAAATTATGTGAGGGTGAATAATCTCACTAAGGATAAGAACGGACGAATAAACGGTGTTATCGCCAATGATACCGAAACCGGCGAAGTGTTTACCATACAAGGGAAGGCGATTATTAATGCTACCGGCATATTTGTCGATGATATCTTAAAAATGGACAGGCCCGAGGCTAAGCAAATGGTACGTCCCAGCCAAGGTGTCCACCTTGTTTTTGACAAATCTTTCCTCCCTGGAGATGACGCTATTATGATTCCAAAAACAGATGACGGACGCGTGCTTTTCCTTGTACCCTGGCACAACCGCATTATCGTAGGAACAACAGATACGCCGATCGATGAACATAGCCTTGAACCTATAGCATTGGAACAGGAGATTGATTTTATTTTAAAAACTGCAGGTCGCTACTTAATAAAACAGCCCACAAGAGCAGATGCTTTGGCTGTATTCGCTGGTCTTAGGCCGCTTGCCGCACCTACTGGTAATTCCAATAAAACCAAAGAAATATCACGAAGCCATAAGGTTATCGTCAGCGACTCCAAATTACTCACGTTAACAGGCGGAAAGTGGACAACATTCCGGCGAATGGGGCAAGATACAATCGACAATGCGATAAAAATTGGCTGCCTACCGCAAAAGGAAAGCCGGTCGGCCACACAAAAGATTTATAGCGCCATTCCGACATCAGACAGAAGCAATCACCTATATATTTATGGCGCCGACCAAGAAGCCATCAATGCATTGGCACAAGAAAAACCTGAATGGAACGAAAAATTAATAACACAGCTTGAATTCAAAAAAGCAGAGGTTGTTTGGGCGGCACGCAATGAACTTGCCAGAACTGTGGAAGATGTGCTATCCCGACGTGTCCGCATGCTGTTTCTTGACGCTAAAGCCGCCATGGAAGCGGCTCCCGAAGTTGCTAAAATACTAGCTCAGGAGCTGGAAAAGGATGAAGATTGGCAAAACCATCAAGTAGAAAGTTTTCGTAAAGTTGCACAGAATTATATCTTAAAATAATAAAAAATAACCACCAACACTTAATTATGGAACAGCAATACATCTTGGCAATGGATCAAGGTACTACGAGCTCCAGAGCCATCATTTTTGATAAGGACAGAAATATCGTATCCATTGCGCAGAAGGAATTCACGCAAATATTCCCACAACCAGGATGGGTCGAACACGACCCTCATGAGATCTGGTCAACACAAGCAGGCGTTACCGCAGAGGCAACCACTAAGGCAGGATTAAATGGCAAAAATATTGCAGCCATTGGCATTACCAACCAACGCGAAACTGTGGTCGTTTGGGATAAAGAGACCGGAAAACCAATTTATAATGCCATCGTTTGGCAAGATAAACGAACAACGGATTATTGTGACGAATTGCGCAAGTCCAAAAAACATGAAATAATTCAGGAAAAAACCGGTCTGATATTGGATCCATACTTTTCTGCGACCAAAATAAAATGGATTCTGGATCACGTCGAAGGTGCCCGTGATAAAGCGCAAAAAGGGGAATTAATCTGTGGAACGATCGACACTTGGCTCGTATGGAACCTGACTCGCGGTGATGTCCACATCACTGACGTAACGAATGCTTCCCGTACCTTACTCTTCAACATCCATAGCATGGAATGGGACAAGGAACTGCTCGAACTATTTGACATCCCCCCCGCCATGCTTCCCAAAGTAAAAGAAAGCAGCGAAATATATGGCGAATCCCGGACAACCATTTTTGCTCATAAAGTCAAGATAGCTGGAATTGCCGGCGATCAGCAGGCTGCACTATTTGGTCAGCAATGTATCGAGAAAGGAATGGTCAAAAATACGTACGGAACGGGATGCTTTATGTTAATGAATATTGGCGATAAACCAATTCGTTCAAAGAATAACCTTTTAACAACCGTTGCCTGGAAAATTAACGGAAAAACAGAATATGCCTTGGAAGGAAGCATATTTATCGGCGGCGCACTGGTTCAATGGTTACGCGACAATCTTAACATTATCTATAAATCGGCCGACGTTGAACAACTGGCACTTACAGAAAAAGATAATGGTGGCGTCACCTTTATTCCCACCTTTGCAGGATTGGGAGCTCCATACTGGAACGCCCGTGCACAAGGCACTTTATTTGGACTTACGCGCGCAACGACCAACGGCCATATCGCACGCGCCTCACTAGAAGCAATCTCCCTACAGACTCGTGATGTCCTCCGGGCAATGGAAGCCGATAGCGGCATACCAATCAAAGAATTACGTGTAGATGGCGGTGCAACAGCAAATAATCTACTCATGCAAATCCAGGCCAATATACTCAATAGCAACGTGGTACGCCCTAAAATTACGGAAACAACGGCTTTGGGCGCGGCATACTTGGCGGGACTAGCTGTGGGCTATTGGAAAGACGCGCAGGAAATATCAAAGTTTTGGGCACAGGATCGTATATTTGAACCCGAAACAGAGCAGGAAGAGCAGACAAACAAGATCATTAAACTCTGGACCAAGGGAGTTAAAGCATTACAGTACTGGACCGAACACTAACCCACAAGCATGAACCATTATTTAGCAGAATTTATCGGCACAACACTCCTAGTACTTTTAGGGAACGGAGTTGTCGCCAACGTTATATTGAAAGGTACAAAAGGGGAAAATGGAGGATGGATTGTAATCACCACGGCATGGGCGCTTGCAGTTTACGTGGGGGTAGTATTTGCCGGACCCTATACCGGTGCGCATCTCAACCCTGCAGTAACAATTGCTGTCGCTCTCAATCATGGGCTCCCATGGATCGAAGTACCTGGCTATATTCTCGCCCAAATTGCCGGCGGCTTCTGTGGCGCCATGTTAACCTACGCCATGCACAAAGATCACTTCGATGCTACGGCAGATGCCACCACCAAACTCGGTGTTTTTGCCACTATACCGAACATACGAAATACTTCAACAAACCTGGTGAGTGAAATCATCGGAACCTTTGTGTTAATTTTTGCAATTTTCTTCATTACAGGCCAAGAGATTACCATCAATGAAAAAACTGAGCCCATCGGTATGGGTTCCCTTGGTGCTATTCCTGTCGCTTTTGTCGTTTGGGCCATCGGTCTATCATTAGGTGGTACTACAGGGTATGCCATAAATCCTGCCCGTGATCTCGGTCCGCGTCTATTTCATGCGCTTTGGCCAATTAAAGGAAAAGGCAGCTCGGACTGGTCATATGCATGGATTCCTATCGTGGGCCCCATCTTAGGCGCTATTTTAGCTTTTGGGCTCTATATCTGTATAAAACCTGCCTAGTCAGCGTATTTTATAACAGCTAAAAGGGGATTCAATTTATGAATCCCCTTTTGCTTTTTATCCGCGTTTAGGCTTTCGATGACCGTATTCACGGTCCCGCTCAAACGTATTCATATGACGTTCCTTCTTGCCAGGATATACATCGTCTATTACAATTAAGATACCTTTTTCCTCCACTGTACCAAATTCGTTATTACGTGCTGTACCAAAAGATTTCATGGTTGGCGAAAGGTTCATATACGTATTGATGAGCGGTGGAATATTCTCTCCCAATGCCCTTACACGACTGTTGAGCACTTTATATCCCTCCCTATAATCCAATCCATCAAAAATACCGATAAAACGATCGTAATCGTTCTTTATTTCCAATGCAGGAAGGGGTAGCACCAAGTTATCGTGATCCGGGAAATAATAATCCATAAAGTAAAGCAGCATATCACGTGCATCTTTATTGTAATGCGGATACATTGTTACCTTACCGAAGAGATATTTTATTTCCGGATTAAGCATAACCAAGGCTCCTAAACCGTCCCACAAGTTATCTAATGAAAAAATTCCTTTTCGATTATCTATGGCGGGTTGATATTTAGGTTGAACAAAAGAGCGCCCCAATTCTATGGTGTAGGGCAAATACTCACGTGCGAACAAATCAGAAAACTGAAAATAATGCGCTGTTGACAAATTGGGCACACCATCTACCTCTCCTGCGTCAGCACATTTGATGACACGATAACCAGCAACTACTTCCTCATCTTCGGGATTCCACGCGATCAACTGATCGTAGCAATCTTCGCAGGTATCATTTTCATCAATGTCAATTGAAAGTCCTGTACCTCCGCCTGCCCCACGAAAAGTCAACTCCCGTAGACGCCCAATTTCCCGCATGACATTTGGCGAATTATGATAGTTGATTAAATATATCTCGTTATTTCCATTGTTGGTATATCGTAAGAAAACGTCTTTATTCAATTCGGTCTTCAATAATGCTTTATCAACTGGAGGTATAATTTCTTGCATAAATTCTATTTTTCTTGAGCCAATCCATAAACCCTTCTTTTCACTTCCTCAGCCCAAGTTTTTTCGTTTTTTGATTGATCAAACGCTGTATAAGGGATTCTTTCTCCTACTATAATATTGACGGTATGTCCACGTTGAGCAAACATTTCATCAGGTAAATATAACATTTCAATGTTTACCTTAAGACCTATTTTCTGTCTAAGCCTTGCAAAATTATAAAAAAACTTAGAGTTTTTACCGTCTATTAACACTGGAATGACATCTTTTTTATATTTTTTTGCTTTACTGATGAAACTTTTCTTCCATTCAAGATCCTCAATATGCCCATCTTTTTGTTTTCTGGAAACTAAACCAGCCGGAAATACCAGTAGCGCGTCATCTGCACCATATGCCTCTTCAATCGCTGTAATAGCCTGTTTTCCCTGTCCTCCGAGCTTGTTTACACCCACAAAAAGAGGTCTCAAATTGCCTATATTTAGCAGAATATCATTCACTAAAAATTTGACGTCACGCCGCTGCTTACCAATAGCATTCATAAATGCGATACCGTCCAATCCTCCCAAAGGATGATTGGATGCAAAAATTACAGGATCCGATGCTGGAATATTTTCCGCACCGTATAAATTGACCTTTACATCCAGATCATTGATCAGAGCATCAACAAAATCCAATCCCTGAAGATCTGCAAAGCGCGTCATAATATCATTTATCTCATCTTCATGAATTGTCCTTTTTAAATAATTCATTAAAAAAGACGGAATCCATTTAGCAAGCCCCGCGTTCTTTTTGTGAATAACTTCACGTATATCAATAAATTTTTTATTCTCGCTTGTGGTCATCAATCCTATTTTTCTGATTAGAAATTACATCCTTAGAAAGGCTTCTAACCAAGCCTTTCTCAATTCGCTGACAAAAATAATAACAGAACGGTAATAAAAGTACAATTTTAAACTTTAAAAATGTACTTATTTGCAATTATGCAATCTGTCCTTTTGCCTGAGTTTTTGAAGTGCTAGAGCGACTCAAAGAATTAAGCAGAAATCTCATCCTGAAAATTTCTTTTGACCTAGTTTTTTTATTAAGTTTGGATATGCTAATAGGTCAATTTCTTTCAAACGCAGATTTCAGTATTCAAAATGCTGATTCAATACAACAGGCGCTCGAAAAGCTCCAGGATATGCTTTGTAAAGAATTAATTGTTTTAAATGGAGACGAATATATTGGCTTAGTCAATGAAACCATTTTATTGGAAGCCGAAGACGAGGAGGCATTGCTTTCTTCCATCCCCATAAATACAGTTCCAATACAGTTAAAGTTTAATCAACATCCTTATGATGCCCTGGTGATGATGACTGTGTACAATAGCACAATTATTCCTATTTTGGACCAGGACAACAAATATATTGGAGTTTGTACGCAGTTAGATATTTTAAAAGCAATCAGTTTGATTCAATCACAAAATGAATCGGGCGCAATTATTGTCTTAGCAATCGGACTACATGATTTTTCATTGTCTCAAATTGCGCATCTCGTGGAAAGTGATAATTGCAGAATTCTCAATTGTGCTACCAAAATAAATTTGGACAACGATAATATTGAAGTTACGCTAAAAATAGACAAATCAAATATTGGCACCTTGCTCAATTCATTTCTGCGGCATAACTACTTAATTTTGGAAACTCACAATACGATTGCAGCCTTCGATGACACTGCCGACCGCTATCAGCAGCTCATGAATTACATCAACATATAATTAGAATTATTTTTTTCTCATCTTTGCCCCCATTAAAATTGAAAACAATATGAGAATCGCAATATATGGAAGAGAGTTTCAACCCTCTGTTATAACACATGTGAAACACTTATTTGAATATCTTGTTGATAAAAATATTGAAATTTGGGTGTATGAACCATTTCATAAATTTCTCATCACACAGTTTGAATGTGATTTTAACTTCTCCACATACACTACGTACCAAGAAATTAAAGGCTGTATCGACATTATGCTGAGTTTGGGTGGTGATGGAACAATGTTGTCTGCCGTTTCACTAATAAAAGATTCTGGAATTCCAATCGCTGGAATGAATTTTGGTCGACTTGGTTTCTTAGCTTCAATCAATAAAAACGATTTTGAAGACTCTTTGGATGACATTCTTAACCAGCGTTATAGTGTACAAAAGCGCGTATTGCTTTCTGTCGAATCCGAGCAGACAAATTTGTTCCAAGGTAATCACTACGCACTGAACGATATTACGGTATTTCGTTACGATAGCTCGGCTATGATTACCGTAAATGCCCGCATTAACGGTGAATGGCTTAATTCATATTGGGCGGATGGACTGATTATCGCTACACCTACCGGCTCCACGGCGTATTCTCTGAGTTGTGGCGGGCCTATTATTATGCCCGAAAGCGGTAATTTCGTGATTACCCCTATTTCACCTCACAATCTCAATGTTAGACCGATTGTCATTTCCAATCAGTTTACCCTAGAGTTAGAAATAGAAAGCCGTAGCAATCAATATATTCTGAGCTGTGATTCGAAAAATGAGTCTATTGATACATCCGTAAAATTAACGATTAAGCAGGCTCCATTTACGATTAATCTTATTAGACTTCCCCATGAAAGCTTTTTCAGCACATTGCGAGAAAAATTACTTTGGGGGATTGATGTCAGGAACTACTAAGCTATTGCTAGGTTCAAACTAGCTTGCGCTAGTTGAAAAAAAGCACCAAAACTGATTGCCCAAGATATTTCAATTAATCTTTATATATATTGTACTTCTGAATTTCCAATTAAAAATCGATATTTGGAAGAAATAAAGGACGGTAGAATGATCAAATTCCGATGAGAAATCCGCATGAAATCATTCATTCGATGAAAAGTTTAATAAACACTAATCATTGATAGGAATACAGAAAACCGAGAATAGGTTTTAAGACGCCGAAACAGCATGACCGGCTAAGGTGTTAATTTTATTGAAAACAGCAAAAATGAGTTTTTTAGATCAGATAGATAATATTAAGTTGCCACAGCATATCGCCATCATCATGGATGGAAATGGCCGCTGGGCAAAACAGAAAGGAAAACTTCGTGTTTTTGGGCACCAAAATGGCGTAAAAGCAGTGAGAGAAGCTTTAGAGGGATGTGTACAAGCCAATATTAAATTTCTGACACTTTATGCATTTTCTGCAGAAAACTGGAATAGACCTAAACTTGAAGTAATGGCTCTTATGGAGCTATTGGTTTCTTCACTCAAAAAAGAAATCAAAACTTTTCAGGAAAATGGGGTTCGCTTGAATGTCATTGGCGACATTAGCAAACTACCTTCACATGCACAAAAAAAGCTTCAAGAGACCATAGCAGCGACGAAAGAAAATAAACACTGTACGTTGACGCTAGCATTGAGCTACAGTTCCCGCCAAGAGATCGTGGATGCTACTCGAAATCTAGCACAACAAGTAAAAGATGGACTACTCACTATAGATGAAATTGACGATGACTTATTTACTTCAAACCTCTATACGCAAAACCTTCCAGACCCTGATCTGCTCATACGCACAAGTGGAGAATTGAGAATTAGCAACTTTTTACTTTGGCAAATTGCTTACTCAGAACTGTGCTTCTTAGATAAGATGTGGCCTGAGTTTACTAAAGAGGATTTATACAAATCGATTGTAGACTACCAACAACGCGAAAGAAGGTTTGGAAAAACAAGTGAGCAGTTATAAATGATTTTATTAAATTTGTCCACTGATTTGAAGAAAACAAGCTGGTTAAATTTTCTTAATTAACAAAAATTAACAAACGATTGGTGTACTTTAGCGCCAATAATTATAGATAAATGAAGCGTATACTACCCGTAATACTATTTTTTGGTCTCTCATCAATGCAACTCGTCTACGGACAGGACAAAGGTGCGTTCAATTTAAATGACCCAGAAAAAATCAGCTATCTCAATCCTAAAAACTATGTAATTAGTGCAATTGATATAACTGGAACACAATTTTTAGATAAAAATGTATTAATTACCATATCTAAATTGTCGGTAGGTCAATATTTGGAAGTTCCAAGTGAGGCAACTGCAAAAGTAGTGAAGGATATGATGGCTCAAGGCCTCTTTGATGATGTCGAATTATGGGCAGATAAAATTGAAGGTGAAAATATATTTTTAACCATTCGTGTAGTAGAACGTCCCCGTTTAACTCGAATTGACATCAATGGCTTAAGTAAAAGTCAAACCGAAGAAGTCCGCAAACGTTTAAATAGCAACACAGGCAAAATTGTCAATGAAAATTTGATGAATACTACGCGTGCTACCATTCAGCGTTTTCTGAAAGAAAAAGCCTATTTATATCCAGAGATTACGTTGAAGACGGTAAAAGACTCGGCACAGGCTAATAATGAAATACTTATTGCCGATGTAGATAAAAAACATAAGGTTAGAGTCAAAAAAATGACTTTTACGGGAAATGAGCATTTCTCTCAGAAAGAGTTGAGAAAAATGGCCAAACCTATCAAACAAAAAATGTGGTACCGTATTTTTGGCCCAGGAAAATTCAAGGAAGAAAAATACAAAGAAGGTAAAGAAAACCTGATCAAAAAAATGGCTGACAAAGGATATCGTGATGCGACTATCCTAAAAGATACTGTTATTCGTGAGGGTGAGAAAAATGTGTTGGTGAATTTTGACATTTACGAAGGTCCTAAATATTATGTAGGTAATATTGTCTGGACAGGTAACGCTAAATATTCTGATACCTTACTTAACAAAATTTTAGGGATCAAACGTGGCGATGTATTTTCAGAAGAAAAATTAACCGCAAAATTGATGGGCCCCACAAAAAATAGTGATGACATCTCTTCCATCTATATGAACGATGGTTATCTTACTTTTTCGGTAGACCCGGAACAAACCCGTATTTACAACGACACGATCGATTTGAATTTGCGCGTCTATGAGGGGGCTCAATATACGATCAACAATGTTATTGTCAAAGGTAATGATGTTACCAATGACCGTGTTGTATTACGTTCAATTTACACAAAACCAGGTCAAAAGTTCTCAAAAGAACAAATTATGCGGAGTGTGCGCGAAATTGCGCAGCTGGGAAATTTTGATGAACAAAAAACCAATCCGGTACCCACCAATTTAAACTATGCAGAGGGTACGGTGGACATTGTATATAACGTAACAGAAAAACCTTCGGATCAGGTAGAACTTTCTGGTGGTTATGGTGCAGGTCAGATTATCGGAACCTTAGGTTTAACCTTCAATAACTTCTCTACCAGCAATTTCTTTGACAAAAGTTCATGGAAACCGTTGCCACGTGGGGATGGGCAGAAATTGAGTGTACGTGGCCAAACTTCGGGCAAACGCTATCAATCGTATAGCTTCTCGTTCTCAGAACCTTGGCTAGGTGGCAAAAAACCAATTTATTTTGGTTTGAGTGCCTATACGTCAAGCTCATCGTATGGAGGGTTTAACTACTATACTGGCGAACAAATTGTAAAAGATTCAGAGTTAAACCGCATCTGGATGACAGGTGTTACGGCTACTTTAGGTAAACGCTTGCAATGGCCAGACAACTGGTTCCAGGCAAATACTTCTTTGTCATTCCAGCGCTATAAGCTACAAAACTATGGAAATTACTTCCTGTTTGATAATGGTACAGCCTATAATATCAACTTGACACAAGAATTCAGCCGCAACTCAATCGATGCTCCTATCTATCCTACTTCGGGCTCGAACATCAAATTTTCGGTGCAATTGACCCCTCCATATTCATTGTTCAATAACATTGACTATAAAAATGGTTCCGCACAAGAACGCTACCGTTGGACTGAATATCACAAATGGAAATTTGATTCGCAGTGGTATGCAAAAATTGTTGGTAAACTTGTTTTCAAAGCACAAGCGCAATTTGGTTTCTTGGGTAAATATTCGAGCAAAACTGAAATATCAACTTTCGAGCGTTTCAAAGTGGGTGGCGACGGTATGCAAGGGTTTGATTACTTACAAGGGTCGGAAATTGTTGCATTACGTGGTTATGCAAATGGCGTAATCATTCCTGAAGGGACACAAAATGTGAATGTAGCACGAAATTCAGGTAGTCCAATTTATACAAAATATCAAATGGAGTTACGTCATCCAGTTATGTTAAATGACCAAGCGACTGTCTACGTCTTGGCATTTGCTGAAGCCGCAAATACGTGGAACAAGTTCACCGAATATAATCCATTTAAAGTACGCCGCTCTGCGGGTGTAGGTGCTCGAATCTTCTTACCTATCTTTGGTATGTTGGGAATAGACTATGGACATGCATTCGATCCTATTCCTGGTTTGCCGAGCAGTACATGGAAACAAAACTTTACATTTAGTATCATGCAAAATATGGGCGGTTTCTAGTCCTTGTTGATTCCAAGCTATTGGGACATAAAGTTTAAAAAAGCTATCGCAAGAAATTGTAGATAGCTTTTTTGCTTTAAAACGTTTTCCTCAAAATCATGCCTTGCGTTAGCACTGAAAAGAAAACCATGCCAACATTGGGAGAACAATGATCGGTCGATTGGCCAACAAGTTAAATAGTGTTAAACCTGACAAATATCTATTAGATTGCTTCTTTTTTCTTATTTTTGAGCGTTAAATTTATGTAGAACGATTTTATCGAATTAAACTTTTGGAATTATCAAAAGTCATAAGGTAAATTAGTGTTAAACAATTAAACGTATAGTCTATAAAAACTTACAGGAAATATGAAAAAATTATTGTTAGTTATAGCTTTTGTAGTCGTTAGTGCTACAGCGACATTTGCCCAACAAATTGCATATGCTGATTCAGAATATATCTTAAAACATATTCCTGAATATACAACCGCGCAAAAGCAGCTGGATGATCTGTCTAAACAATGGCAAGAAGAAGTTGATCAGAAGTATGCGGAAATCGAAAAGCTCTATCAGGCGTATCAAAAAGATCAAGTTTTACTTAATGAAGACATGCGCCGCCGCCGTGAGGATGAAATCGTAACAAGAGAAAAAGAAGTAAAAGACTATCAAAAACAAAAGTTTGGATTTGAAGGCGACCTCTTTAAAAGAAGGGCACAATTAATGAAGCCTATTCAAGATCGTGTAGCAAAAGCTATCCAAGAAGTCGCTACTGCACAGGGTGTAGATTTTATTATGGATAAAGGTAATGAGTCAACTTTTCTTTATGCTAATCCAAAATTGAATAAAAGTAATGATGTCATTACAAAATTAGGGTATAAACCTAATCCTAGTCTTGCAAACTAAGCTGGAGTTTATTATCATTGTGAACACAAATAATATTAATAGTAATTAATTAAAAAACTAAAAGATTGCCATAGTGATGGCTCATTAGATTAAAATGAAAAGCATGAAAAATTTATTAAAGGGTGCGGTTGCTTTAGTGGCAGTATTTTTCTCAACTCAATTTGCAAATGCGCAACAAAAGATTGGTCATATCAACTTTGCAGAAATTATTCAATCTACATCTGAATTTAAAGCGGCTGAAGGGCAATTGAAAACATTGAGTGATGGTAAAACCAAAGAAATTCAAGATATGGTTACCATCTATCAAACAAAACAAAAAGATGCAAACGATAAATTGCGTAACAGAAGTGAAGCAAATAAAGAAACAGTTGATCCAGAAATCAACAAAATAGGTCAAGAATTGCAAGATATTCAAGCTCGTATTCAGACAGCTCAACAAGCTGCTCAAGAAGACCTAAATAAAAAAGAAGAAGAATTAATTGCTCCAATCCATAGAAAAGTTGGCGAAGCTGTAAATGCTGTTTCTAAAGAAAAAGGTATGGCTTATGTATTTGATATTTCAAGTACAAATATACCTTACTTCCAAGGTGGAGAAGATTTAACTGCTGCTGTAAAGACTAAATTAGGTATTTCAGCAACGGCAGCTCCTGCTGCTGCTCCAGCAAGAAAATAAGTTAGTATATAACTTGATACATAAAAAAAGGATCATCTGTATGGATGATCCTTTTTTTTATGTAACCTCCATTTCAATAAATCAAACCCAATTTTATTGTAATAGATCGTACAATTCCTCCAACATAGCTTTCCCT
The DNA here is from genome assembly GCF_002325125.1 of Sphingobacterium sp. UBA1498. Lineage (NCBI taxonomy): Bacteria > Pseudomonadati > Bacteroidota > Sphingobacteriia > Sphingobacteriales > Sphingobacteriaceae > Sphingobacterium > Sphingobacterium sp. UBA1498. Next base: position 55,188 of record NZ_DCRG01000012.1, on the reverse strand, counting down.
TGAGCCTAAAGAATATGATAAACTAAAAATCTCATACTTGATTTTCTTGCAATTACCAGCTAAATTTTGGATATTGTTCCAGAAAAACAAACATATCTACCCTAATGAAAACTTCGTGGTCCCAAATTTGTTCTTTAACAGACGAATAAGAGGTGCCCAAGAATGCTTCTTCGTTAATTTGATTTTATTCGCATGAAAAAGAAAGTAATTGAGGATAATCCTAAAAAAGAAAGAAAGGTGACTTCCGGTCCTATTCGTGACAAGGAACGCACCAAGGCTCGAATGATTGCAGCTGTCGGAAAGGTAATTCAGAAAAAAGGATATCACGCATTGAACGGGCCTAATATTGCTTTGGAATGTGGGCTGAACAAAGCACTAATATGGAATTATTTTGGTGGTCTTGATCAACTCGTGGAAGCTTACATGGCACAAAAAGACTTTTGGCAAATCGGAGATAAGGGAGTCTTAGAGCAAATGATCTCGAATCCGCGCTCCATCACTATCTCCTCGCTAGAAGAATTACTTAAATCTCAGTTTAACACCTTTTTAAAGGATAAAACGAAACAAAAAGTCATTCATTGGGGATTAGGCGAAAAGACCAAAGCGTTAAAAAACATTGCCGAAAGAAGAGAAATGCTTGGTGAAGAATTGTTTAAACACATAGACTCTAAGTTTGAAAATTCGGAAAACGACCTCCGGGCAACATTTGCTATTCTGTTGAGTTCCATTAACTATATGAGCCTACAAGCGAAATCGACAGGCAGTGCTTTTTTTGGTATCGATATCAATACCGAAGCAGGGAAACAACGGATTGAAAAAACCGTGCGCAAAATTTTAGAGCAGACCTTCGCTGATGTCCAGCTATAGACTAATCGGCTATAAATAAAGAAAACGTCCAAAGAGAATAATCATTTTTGGACGTTTTTCATTAGCACCCATAATCCTCATTTAAAATTTCAATAAAATATTGCTATATATCCATTTTTGATTTATTTTTACTATGTTAGCATAACAAAATAATATAGTATATTTGTTTATAACCAAGATTCAAACATATGATAGGTCAACTAATATTTGCAGTTTGTTTCGCTGTAGCATTATTCCTTTTTAGCAAAAATGCACAACAGATTTATCGGAACATCAAGCTGGGCCGCCCAGCGGATCGTTCGGGTAAACCTGCAGAGCGTTGGAAGATGATGCTCCTTGTCGCCTTTGGACAAAAAAAAATGTTCAAGCGAATTTTTCCTGCAGTCTTGCATTTATTCGTATACCTCGGCTTTGTTATCATCAACATTGAAATGTTGGAAATTATCATAGACGGGCTATTCGGCACACATCGGATCTTTTCATTTTTAGGAAGCTTTTATAATTTTTTAATCGGAGCATTTGAATGGCTCGCACTCGGCGTGCTGCTATCCTGTGTCATTTTCTTAATCAGGAGAAATAGCGCTAAAGTAGCTCGTTTAAATAGCCTGGAATTGAAAAATTGGCCCAAGACGGATGCAAATATTATTTTAATCACAGAGATTCTTTTAATGTCGGCTTTTTTACTCATGAACGCTTCCGATCTTAAATTGCAGCTGTATGGCTATGCACATTTTACCTCTGTAGGTTCATTTCCAATAAGCCATTATCTCCTTCCCTACCTTCCAGCTTCGACAGATATATTATTTTTAATAGAACGGTTTTGCTGGTGGTTTCATATTCTTGGCGTACTTGCCTTCTTGAATTACCTACCCTATTCTAAACATCTTCATATTATTCTGGCTTTTCCAAACACTTATTTTTCGAATCTAAATGCCAAAGGTAAGCTATCTAATATGCCTGCTGTCACCAATGAGGTAAAAGCCATGCTTGATCCTAGTTTCACTCCGCCTTCCACAGATGCAAATGCACGTTTTGGGGCCAAAGATGTACAGGATTTGACCTGGAAGAATTTATTGGATGCGTATACCTGTACTGAATGTGGGCGTTGTACATCTTCTTGCCCCGCAAATATGACAGGAAAGCTGCTATCGCCACGAAAAATAATGATGGACACACGGGATCGACTAAGTGAAGTCGGCACCAATATCAAAACAAACGGGAGCTTTCAAGATGACGGGAAATCTTTAATTGATACGTATATCAGCCGAGAAGAATTATGGGCCTGTACGAGCTGCAATGCTTGTGTAGAACAGTGCCCCGTCAATATTAATCCCCTTGAAATTATTATTGAACTTCGTCGCTTTGCTATTATGGAAGAATCACAAGCTCCTTCGAGTATTAATAATATGTTTGGAAATATTGAGAACAACGGCGCACCATGGAAATATGCACAACTGGACCGCGCTAATTGGACTCAACAAAAATAGTTTTATGATGGACAATGAATTAAAAGTTCCGACAGTAGCAGAACTGTTGGCTAAAGGAGAAACTCCAGATATACTATTTTGGGTTGGCTGTGCTGGCAGTTTTGATGAACGTGCACAAAAAATTACACGCGATATCTGCAAAATATTAGCACATGTTGGTTTAAAATATGCCATCTTAGGTACAGAAGAAACGTGTACCGGAGATCCGGCTAAAAGAAGTGGAAACGAATTTCTATTTCAAATGCAGGCCATGATGAACATCGAAGTACTAAATGGTTATGAAATTAAGAAAATAGTTACTGCCTGTCCCCACTGTTTCAATACATTGAAGAATGAATATCCGTCGCTAGGTGGAAACTATGAGGTCATTCACCATACACAATTGATCCAAAGTCTGATCGATGAAGGAAAATTGAAACCAGCTGACAACAATGTATTCAAAGGAAAAAAAATAACCTACCATGACCCGTGCTACCTTGGCCGTGCAAATGAAGTGTATGAAGCACCAAGAAAGGTATTGGAAAGCCTGGATGCCCAGTTGATTGAACTAAAGCGCTGTAAGAGCAACGGGCTCTGTTGTGGAGCAGGAGGCGGTCAGATGTTTAAAGAACCAGAACCAGGGGTAAAAGACATTAATATAGAACGCATTGAAGAAGTCATTGATGCGCAGCCTGATGTTCTTGCTGCAGCATGTCCTTTCTGTATGACTATGTTAAAAGATGGCGTAAAGATCAAAGAAAAAGAATCAGCGATTGAAGTGTTAGATATAGCAGAAATCACTGCACGGGCAAATCACTTGTAAATATATTGCCATACAAATTAAAAGAGGCCCGATCATACGATCGGGCCTTTTGTGTAGGGAGAAGAATATCTCCTTTTCACGAGTAAATTAGGGGAATCCCAAAGCCGGTTAAAATATAGGGGATTCCCCCGAATCGAAGATCAGCGCTGTATTTTTGCTGACCAAACGACTCTAACATCTAGCCATAACAAAGATACACCCAATCGGTCGATCAATTGTTGTTCATTTCGTTGAAAATGTTGTTCAAAACTTGCCATTTATAAAAAAATGATCTGAATTAATAGCTATTCAACTTATTAATGGGCATTAAAGCTCTTTAATCTGGTCATAATTTCTATAGGGCTATCTGAAACAAAATTCATTTAGGCCACATTTTTCGGATGTTTTATACGTAAAGAACGCCCGTTCTGAATGTGGGAACACAACAGCATACTTACTGTGCTGGATTAAGCAAAGCGCCTTTATACGAGTTTTAAAGATTGGTTTTAAGGTCTTTGAACTAAAAATGCCCGAATCAAATGATCGGGCATTTTATCAAGAATAGAATCGATGCGCCCCAACAATTATTTACAAGGAGCTGTTCAGCATATAATTACCAAATGATTTAATCTAATCTGCTTTTTTCTAATAGGCTATTGAAAAAAACGATCTATTTTAATAACGATTGTTGTCTAAACTTCATCTCTCTCAATCCACTTAGGAACCATTGGTGCCTCATACTGTTGCATCTTTTCAATCAGCTCCTCAATCGTATCAGCAACCAATAGCATCGCTCTATTTTCCGATTTAACAAGCCCCTCTTCTACCATGTGATCCACAAATTGAATTAAATGATTATAAAATCCATTAATATTTAACAAACCAACGGGCTTTTTATGTAAACCCAACTGCCCCCATGTTATCATTTCAAAAAGCTCTTCTAACGTACCAAAACCTCCTGGCAGAGCAATAACCCCTTCCGCATAATCATTCATAATCCGTTTACGGTCGTGCATGGTATCTACAGTAATCAGTTTTGTTACTCCCGTATGCTCTCTTTCCTTCGAATTTAAAAAGTCAGGAATAACTCCGATTACCTCACCTCCCTGAGCGAGAGCTCCGTTCGCAACAGCACCCATTAAGCCAACCCGTCCACCACCATAAACTAAACGAATACCAGATTTAGCCAAAACCTGACCAACATGGGCAGCCTGTACTTCATAAATTGCCGAATTACCTAAACTGGAAGCACAAAAAACTACAATACTTTTAACTTTATTCATATACAAGTATAGCTAAAAAACTAACGGATCAACTTTATTTTTCATATGGTCTTACACAAAGTTAAAACACCCACACTCCATTCAGCTTCGAAATTACGCCTCATCAATATCACCTTATTCGCAAAAATTATCTCCTATTTTAGAACAAAGGAGTATAAATGTAAAAAAAACATTTAAAATAAGTAACACATTTAATATCTTTGATTTACCGTTCCTCTTAAATAATTGCTAACCAGACAAGCTCATCAGATCTTGTTAAAAACACACGATAATTTCATTCGATATGATTTTAAAAAACAAATTTTTCCACATCGTTCTTGCAAGTTTATTTAGTTTGGCGCTTTACGCCCAAACAACACCCCGATTAAATTATTTTGATTTAAGGGAGGTAAGGTTATTGCCTGGCTTTTTTAAACATGCAGAAGATCTGGACATCAATTATTTATTGGAAATGGATCCAGATCGACTACTAGCTCCCTTTTTGCGTGAAGCCAGTTTACCACTCAAAAAAGAATCTTATACCAATTGGGAAAATACGGGATTAGATGGACATATTGGCGGGCACTATTTATCCGCTCTAGCATATATGTATGCTTCTACAGGAGATCGTCGTATCAAGGAACGCCTTAATTATATGCTCGACAACTTGAAACGATGTCAGGATGCAAACGGAAATGGGTATATTGGTGGTGTACCTGGTGGTCAAGTTATTTGGGCGGAAGTTCAACAAGGCAAGATCAATGCTGGTAGCTTCAACCTGAATGGGAAATGGGTGCCGCTATACAATATACACAAAACCTATGCGGGTCTACGGGATGCCTATGTTTTGACCGGAAATGAATCTGCTAAAAGGATGCTTATTAAAATGACCGATTGGGCACTTAAGCTGGTTAGTCAGCTTTCAGAAGCCCAAATACAGGATATGCTAAGGAGTGAACACGGCGGCCTAAATGAAACCTTCGCAGATGTCGCTGCTATTACCCAAAATAGCGCTTATCTCGAACTTGCCCGCAAATTCAGCCATAAATCCATTCTCGATCCTCTTTTGCAGCGTGAAGACCATTTAACAGGACTTCATGCGAATACACAGATTCCAAAGGTTCTGGGTTTCAAACGTATAGCTGACCTTTCCCATGACGAAAAATGGGCGGAAGCCGTTAGGTATTTTTGGGACAACGTTGTTGAACAGCGCTCCATTTCCATTGGTGGAAATAGTGTGAGTGAACATTTTAATCCGACAGATGATTTTTCAAAGATGATCCACAGCATCGAGGGCCCCGAAACCTGTAATACATACAATATGTTACGCCTCACAAAAATGCTATACCAAACTGATCCGCAGGGCAAATATCTCGACTTTTATGAACGCGCTCTTTACAATCATATTCTATCGACACAACACCCAGAACATGGTGGATTAGTGTATTTCACACAGATCCGTCCGGGACATTATCGCGTTTATTCACAGACACAGACAAGTATGTGGTGCTGTGTTGGGTCAGGTATGGAAAATCACGCCAAATATGGTGAAATGATCTATGCCCATCGTAACAATGATTTATATGTCAATCTCTACATTCCTTCACGCCTAGAATGGAAGGAGCAAAATATGGAAGTTATTCAAGAAACAAAATTTCCAACAGAAGCAAACACAAACATACGAATCAATCCCAAAAAGCCGACTTCATTCAGCCTGTTTATTCGTAAACCGGGCTGGTTAAACACTAATCCAAAGGTGTCTGTCAATGGTAAGCGCTACGAAAATTTCCAGTTGACGAATGAGCATATCGAAATCAAACGAACATGGCGAAAAGGTGATATTGTTAGCGTAGAACTGCCTATGGAGATACATACTGAACAATTACCCGATAAGAGTAACTATTACAGTATTTTATATGGACCTATTGTTTTGGGAGCTCGCACAGGACAGGAAAACCTCACCGGACTGCAGGCAGATGATAGCCGAATGGGACACATCGCATCAGGAAAACAAATCCCTTTACGTGATCTTCCAATCCTTAAGGCTGAGCCTAATAATATTCCAGCTCTTATAAAACCTATAGCATCCAAACCTTTGCATTTTACACTCTCGGATCTCTATATCGGAAAAGAAAGTCTTCAAATGGAACTCGAACCTTTTTTTGGTATTCATGATTCTCGTTATATGATCTATTGGCCTCAAGCTACAGCGAAAGAATTACAGGAATTACAGGATAAAATGAGTAGAGACGAGATAGAAAGTTTGGCCCTTAATGCTAAAACGGTCGATAAAGTAGTGGCTGGTGAACAGCAACCAGAATCAGATCACTTTTTTCGCGAGGAAGGTAGCAATGCGGGAGCATTCGGCGATACGCGATGGCGAGATACAAAAAGCTGGTTTAGTTATACGATGAAAATAACACCCGAGACTAAACTGGTAGCAATCAAATTGCTGGCAGATAGCTCGCCTCGGGTAACTGAAGTTATGATCAATGGTAAAACCATAAGTACATTGGAAGACAAGGATGAGAAGACAATTATTAAGACAATACGAATACCTCTTCCTCAAGATGCTATAGATAAGACGAAAATAGAACTGAAAATTAAGGCCGGGAGGGCTTCAACAAGTCACAAGATCTTAGAAGTCCGAACCCTTCTGCCTGATTAAAGGAAGCTTCCTCAAAGCTTCCTTTAATTACCAGAGACGTGCTTGTGGCTATTTCCCTATTAAAACAGCAGCACCTTCAGGCTGTAATGTCAATTTTATTGTTTTAGCCTTAGAAAGTCGGATTTGTTTTTGTTCAGATGCACGCGCTGTATTGTCTTCGATCAGCTGTACCGTATCTGTGCTAAACATAGGTAATGTTACCGAAATAGTTTTTTCCTTACCCGCTGCGTTGATAGCAGCTACATACCACGTATCCGCCTTCCTGCGGGCAAGTACAACATATTTACCTGGATAACCATCGATAAAAGTTGTCTCATCCCAGAGTGTTGGAACCTGCTTCATAAAATCAATTACATGGATTGGCATATCCTGTAAGTTATTCGGTGTCAAACCAAAATTTTGAACCGGATTTTGAAATAAAACAGCGGTTGCTATTTGGAAAGTTTCCGTTGTCTTGCGGATAGTACCACCATTATTTTCGCGGTTATGGCGTTTGTTTAACAAAACCGGACCAAAGTCCATGGCGGCAACCGAGTTGCGGATAAAAGGGTGCAATGTCGCATTAAAAGCTTCCATATCATTTGCATGCTGTGTGAAAATTAAGTTTTCAGAAGCCAATACAGCTTCGCTACCCGCAAAATTCGGGTACATTCGCTCCCACCCTCTAGGTAAAGTACATCCGTGAAATATAACGGTTAATCCATAATCATTAGCATCCGAAAGAATATCCTCGTATAGCTTAAGTGTTTCCTGTTTATCACCCCCAAAAAAGTCGACTTTAATGCCTTTAATCCCCACTTGCTGCATCCATTGCATCTCCGCCTTACGCGCGATGGATGTATTCATTTTATTTTTAGGTGTTTGTGGCGCATCGTTCCAATATCCATTTGAGTTGTACCACAAGCAAATACCGACTCCGCGTTCTTTTCCATAAGCAACCAGTTGTTTAATTTTGGCCTGACCAATCTTTGTATCCCACCAGTTGTCTATTAAAACAAATTCGTAACCCATTGCAGATGAAAGGTCTATAAACTTCTTTTGGTCTTCAAAATTAATACTACCATCTTGCCATTCCAACCAGCTCCATGTCGCCCGTCCGAATTCGTATTGCTTCGAAGGCTTATACTGAGGTTCGACGACATCGAAGGGAATGGTGGTTTCGACAATAGGTTTTAAATTACTTCCAACAGTTAGTGTTCGCCAAGGTGTATAACCAGGTAATGAAATCGTGGGAGCCGCCCGTCCAATCCCATTATTTTCCCCATCTTCTGGAAAAGCTATCTTGTAAAGGCCATCCTTCGTTCCCTCACTTAATTTAGATCCACAATACGCACTTGATACGCCAGTTTCTGAGACAAGTACCCATCCGCGATCTCCGACATGAAAGAGTGCTGGGAAAGTGAAGCCCACACCATATTTTGAAGGAAATCCCAGATGCTGATCTGCTTCATACTCCTCTTCATAACTTGGTTTTGTCTTCATCCAACCGATCATCGGAGGAGCCTGAGCTGTCAAAAATGTCGTTGTAAATATCGGAAATTTAAATCCACTCTCTTCTTTTATCAAGGCAAAGTTGGCCGGCTCCCCCATCTGAGGCACATAGTATCTGAACGCAATATTGTTATTGCTTACTCTAAAAGTAACCTCTATCTGCTGCTTTGAAGGATTCTCTAAGCGGTAAAGCAGCTCATTTGCCTGATACGTGACCTGACTACGCTTTATTTTTAATTCGTTATAATTACTGGAGATTTCTGACCTCTTTTCCGCTATTGGACGCAGACTATCAATTAAATTAATCGTACTGCTTTGGAGTCCAAGCGGTGAAGCTTCCAACATAGTCTTTCCACCCAATTCAACTTCATAAAAGAGATTGCCATTTTTGAGATTCAGTTTAACGGTCAAAGCGCCATCCGGACTAGATACCGATGTCTGTTGTGCTAAAGCAACTGTGCTGGTTAATGACACCACACACAATAAAATGTAGCGCTTCAATGTTGATCGTCTAAAAAGGTGCCTATAAATATTATTAAACATAGATTTATTAAATTGTAGGTCTGTTATTATGCTAAAGATAGGCTTTTTATTTATAAATGTACAACCAACACTTATTATCGAATAGTTCCTTTTCACACTAACTTGTAACACTACGACCGACAAATCATTGTTATGGATAGAAATGTCGTCATAATGGCTTTTTCTTATCCTATGGCAAGTTATAAAAAACAAAAATGCATTATAATTGTAAAGAAGTAGTGACATTTATTTTTAATCTTAAAACTTGTTAACTTATGAATCTAATTATGAACGTGATAGCAATTGCCAGTGTAGCAACTGCTTTCTCAGCGCCCTCACGATCTGAACTCCCCTCATTGGTCATCCCGAACCATCAAAGCGTTGCTTTTTTACAAGAAAGACAGACTTTAAAAGATGAGTACGTCGGAACCGACTCGCTACTGCAATACTTTAACCAGACAAGTGCAGAACTTGAAAGACAAGTTGCTGGACTAAGCGAAGCCCAACTTCAGTTTAAACCTGCATCCGACAAATGGTCTATCAGCCAATGTCTTGAGCATATTATCCGCTCGGAACGGATGATATTTGACATGGCGAAGAAGGGCCTAAATCAAGATCCCCAACCTGAAAGAAGGAATGAAATCAAATTGACAGATGAAAATCTCAAGAATGCCCTCACTGACCGGAGCCAAAAATATCAAGCGCCTAAGGAACTTCAGCCAGAAGGGATTTATAAAAATGTAAGAACTGCACTCACTGATTTCAATGCAGCTCGCCAACCCGTGCTTGATTATATTAAAAAGGCTGATGTAGAAGATCTCAGGAATCATGTCAGCGATTCTCCGACTGGTCCCATTGATGGTTACCAAGCTTTGATGTTTATTGCCGGACACTGTGCACGTCATACCAAACAGATCGCTGAAATAAAAGCAGATCCAAACTTTCCTAAAAAATAGAAAATGAAGAAACTGACTTATCAAATTAAGATTAATGCTCCTGTCTCACGTGTTTTTAAAACAATGCTCGATAAAGAAACCTATAAACAGTGGACAAGCGCATTCAATCCAAGCTCTGATTTCGAAGGTATTTGGGAGCAGGGCCAAAAAATTAATTTCATCGGAATCAATGAACATGGTGAGAAAGAAGGGATGATCGCTGAGATTGCAGAATATATTCCCAATGCATTTGTATCGATCAGGCATTTGGGAATCTTGAATAAGGGTCAAGAAATATTATCGGGTCCCGCTGTCGAGGATTGGGCCGGCGCACTGGAAAATTATTTCTTTACCCCTATTGAAGGAAACACGGAATTGAAAGTAGAAGTAGATACGAACAACGACTTCATCGACTACTTTAATGAGGTTTGGCCGAATGCATTACAACGCTTGAAAAATCTGAGTGAAATGGAATAAAATAGTATCGCTACTTATTTCCTTTCCCTTTTGTCTCGTTTACTTTTGTTTTTTAACCCTTATGTCAAATATATTGTAATACCGCAACGTGCTATAATCCTGAAGACTCATAAAGTCATAGGTAAGAGGATTATTAAAACTATTTTCCGTTTGCTTTTTATAGAGAAGCATATCACTAAGCGCTGTTTTGATGGCTTTTGCTCCTGCTGGATATTGAATAAAGCTGCTCTTTCCGCCACCACGGTAATAGAGCAGTAGCCTACTGCAATCAAGTACCTTAATATCTAATTCATCCAGTGTTTTGTTATCCAATATTTTATCTATGGCTGTATTTAAGCTTACCCGTGTTGAATCCGTTTCTCCCATCAGAATCGTATGCGTACCGTAAGTTACTGAGGAGAGTACGTAAGGAGAATAACCGGCCTTGGTAAAAACAGCCACTTCAGAGTCTGGATAAGCATCATGATATTCCGTATAATCGATAAATAGTGTGAGTTTATTGACATTGCTTACCCGCAGTGTACTATTTGTTTTGTTAATTGTCGTTGAGTCACCCCTCTTAACCAGCGACAATATTTTTTTGACATCTTTTGAGTTACCGAGATATCCTTGTATTTGGGCATAATCTTCAAACGTACTGGAACTGAATATTATGCTGCTCACCTGTTTCGATTTTTCGAACTTATTTGCATAGTTAAGGACATTATTATAACTAGGTTCAAAAAATCCCAAATCGACAGATGCGTCGTTATGAGATAAAAAATGGAATTTTACTTTTTTTGCCTTAGATTCCAGGCTTTCCAAACGGGGACCTTCTATCGTATCCTTGAGGTGCCATATACCACCTAAGTAAACCTGCTCATCAATGTTGTCATCGGCAAAAAGTTCACTCATCTGTAACTGTACTTTCCGAATTTCGTACTTATCCTTTGGAAAAGTAGGTTCATTTTTCGTGGTATCTGTAGGTACCACCACAGGTGGTTCCACTTTTGGCTCGATTGGATCTTTGGTACAGCTAAGCCATACAAGTGTGCTGATAAGAAGCAAAAGATTTCTAGTAAGCATAATCGCGTTTTAATGGGCTAGTTCTACTATCGGTAAAAATAAACGATATGTATTTATTATCAGAAAAATTAAATTTAATAACCTAAGATAACGTTTATTTTATACAAATCCAACATATATCCAAACATTATTAAATTTTTGTCAAAATAACAACCTCTTAATTTTGCATATAGGATAAAGTATTGTGATGTTGTTAGAACAGCTGAATATTGAAATTATCGAAGAAGTAACGGATTTTTACGCATAAAAAAAGCAGACAAACTCAATTTAAAGAGTTGTCTGCTAAAGTGCCCAGGAGCAGATTCGAACTGCCACGCCCATACGAGCGCCACCCCCTCAAGATGGTGCGTCTACCAATTTCGCCACCTGGGCTTATGATCACCTTTGGTACCACAAAAATAAAGAATTTTCGGTCTTTTACAAGTCGAAAACACCTTTTTAAAGCATTATCTTACTAAATTCCTATTGATCAACGTTCTAATTACACCGTCAACAAGCCCAACTCTTGGTACGATGATTTGTTTAAGACGACCATGCTTCATAATCGTCAGGAAAATTTCACTCGCAGGAATAATTACGTCTGCACGATCTTCGTTTAAACCCAATAAAATTATACGCTCTTTTAGAGAAAATGACGATAAATGTTCATATACAGCTTTTAATTTGGCATAGGATAATGGCCTATCCAATTTTTCATTGGATAGGCGCGCAAGCTTATTAATATTACCGCCCGTACCAATGCCAATCACCTGCTTATACATATGTGTATTACTTCGCACCCATTCTTTCAATTCATCCCAGGTTTCGGCCTTGTCCTGATTGTCCAGAATTCGTATTGTTCCTAAATTAAAAGACCGCGAGTTGACCAAAATGCCATTCGCAAACAACGACAATTCTGTACTACCACCGCCTACATCAATGTAAAGGTAAACTTTATCCTTTTCCATCTTATTATCCCAATGGCTATTGTAAATAATCTCGGCTTCTTTCGCACCTTCTATAATATCGATGTTTATACCGTTTTTCTTTACCTCAGCAACAATGTCAGCTCCATTCCTCGCATCACGCATAGCGGAAGTGGCGCAGGCTATATAATCTTCCACATGATATATGTCCATCAGTTCGCGAAATGCTTTCATTGTTTTCACCAAACTTTCTGCTTTCCGTGGTGATATTTCCTGATGAATAAAAGCATCATCCCCCAAACGAAGTGGAACACGTAGCAGTGTAGTTTTCTTAAAATTATATTGGTCTTTTTGTCCTATAATGTCAGCTATCAAAAGACGAACTGCATTGGAGCCTATATCTATTGCGGCGTATCTCACTTTATATATAATTTCATTAAATTATGCTAAAATAAACACAGTAATTAAAAACTATGTTATACGAATGTTAAGTTATCATTAATTTAACAAATAACAAACGATTATTGCAGGGAGTTTGATCAGACTTAGCCATAAAAAAAGAGTATTCATTTACATGAATACTCCTTTCTTCATTTCTTTAGCCTACTGCTTAGTGGTGATGTTCTTCAACTTTACCACCGGCTAAGGTATAGATTTCTGTCAATTTTTTCAAAGATTCTTCCGAAACATGAATCACATCTTTATTCGTATTGTGCTCCTCATGCGATAATCTTGTATTGATCTCTCCTTGTTTTTCAACCACAAGTGCTAAAAATGCTTTATCGTTGAATGCGGATATACTGTCTGAGCCTATTGACGCTGGAATCTGAAATGCAGGCACCCCGCGTTGTGCGTCGCCAACATGCAATTCCTTTGCTAGATTGTCCAATTCTGGTAACACGGCTACGTATGCTTCTTTAATCTTAGCAGCTACATTTTTCACCTCAGCTGAAGTAGATTGTTTTGCTGCTACATCGGCAAGATTTACCAAGCAGTTTCCATTTTCGCCAACGAATTTAATCATTGCAAATGCATCACCATCTGCTAAGGATGCATTTGCATATTGACGCTGTCTATCTTCAGCTGTTTGTCCACAAGATGCAAATAATGTACCCGCACAAGCCGCAACAATAAATAACTTATTAATCTTCATATCAATTTTGTTAACTATACAAAAGTAGATAAAATATATGTTCTCCGAAACCCTATCCTCGAAAAGAAAGAAAAATTACGCAACATTTCTTCCCGCATTCACAACGCCAAAGATTGTACGCGCTATTAATTTCGAATAATCTTCACGTTGTGCATCCGTCAGCTGATCCGAATTCAATGCACGAATAGCAAAATGCTGTATAACCAATAAGGGCAGCACAATTCCTTCCCGCGCTAAAATAGACTCACGATCCACTGGATAATTCTCCATCAGTTTTGACGTTCCACTAAGTTTCAACAGGTATTCTTTGGTGATCTGATATTCGGCGTACAGTGATTTCCAAAAATCACCATAAATCGGATCGTCTTTCATGTAAGCGGTAATGTCAAAATTGGATTTTGTCATCGACATCATACAGTTATCGATCAATGTCTGAAAAAATCCCGAAGAAACATACAGTTGCTGCACATCCTTCCAAAGGTTATTTTTTTCCGCCCATTGCAGTGCAGTTCCCACCCCATAAAATCCAGGGATATTTTGTTTCAGTTGGCTCCAAGAGGTCACAAAACTAATTGCGCGCAGATCTTCCAACCGCAACTCACGGCCTGAATTACGTTTAACAGGTCTACTTGAAATATTGATCGATGATAACGCTTTTAATGGCGACATGGTTTCCAAATACGGCAAAAATAATTCATTCGTACGTAGATCCATAAATTTATGGTGACTTAGCTCAGCCAGTTTGTCAATGATTTCTTGTTGATGTTTCGTTAATGTGTCGCCCACACGTTGTTTCAAGTCAGAAATAATTCCGGCATGCAACAATTGCTCAATATTAAATCGCGCTGTATCTAAAGAACCGTACTGACTACTGATTGTTTGTCCCTGAATCGTCAACTGAATATGATCATTTGCGATTTCTTTTCCCATAGATGCATAAAAACGTTGTGTTTTTCCTCCACCCCGGGCTGGCGGGCCACCACGACCGTCAAAAAATACCAGATCTACTTCATACTCGCGTGATATCGCCGTAAGTTCGATTTTAGCACGATAAATCGACCAATTCGCCATCAGATACCCACCGTCTTTCGTGCTATCGGAATAGCCCAACATGATCGTCTGCTTATTTCCTCTTCGTTTTAAATGTGCTTTATACTCCTTATTACTGTACAAGGTTTTCATTACATCTGCGGCCCTAGTCAAGTCATCAACAGTCTCGAACAAAGGCACAAAATCTATCGTCAAAGCCTCTTTTTTCCATCCTGACCATAAAAATAGTTGACGGAGTCCCAAGATGTCACTGGCCTGTTGGCAATTACTAATGATAAAGCGTTGTGCTGCTCGCTCAGAACCCGAACGCTGGATATCTTTCAATAATTTTATCACTCCGGAAGTATCCTTCGTCAACGCATCAGCATCCTCTCCTACCGTCAAGTCAAGTTCTTTGAATTTTAATGCCTTTTGCTTATCGCTTTCGCTCAGTGTTAGGTAATCCAATGGCATCCCGGTCTTCTCTTGGTTGTGCTGGATCAGATAATTGGTAGCCTCACGCAATATGCGACTATCTTGTCGGATATCCAATGTAGTGAAAAAACAACCAAAAGTCATCACTTTGCGGAGTAAATCATCAACAATCTCAACGAAAAGACCATTGTGGTATTCCTCTAAAACATTTTTGATTGCTTTTAGATTAGCGATAATATTGTCGGTTTCGTCCACAGGATGATCAACTGGATTAAAGCTATTTTCGTAGAACAATGTTTGCAGATTTTCCATGTATTCTTCAACCCCACGAAAGGTAATTCGCCGCCTAACGATACGAAAATCCCTGTAATAACATCTAAATAAAATAGTACGTAATAGGGCTGCAACTTTCTTGGTGCTCTCAACACTTACGTTTGGATTACCATCTCGGTCTCCTCCCGGCCAAAAGCCCAATTCGATCAATTGTTTCACTTCTTCTGTCTCTACATTCAGTTCATCATCAATAAACGACTGAATCTCCGAAGCGACTTTATAAAACACATTTTCCAAAAACCACGCTAAACTGGCAGCCTCATCTACTGGAGTAGGTTTATTTTTATTGATGAATGGGGTCTTACCCAATTGCTGCAGCAACAAGTGAATACTATGGATATCATTGGTTTTGATTGCATCAATTAGGTCGTTTATAATACCTAATACTGGCCCGGGATAAAACTGGGTAGGATGTGCAGTCAACACGAGACGTACAGAAAAATCCTTCAATTTAGAAACGATCTTACGGCGCATATCATCACTGCCTTCGGCATTCTTAATCAATGCTCCCAAAACGTTTTCATCATCGCCACGGCCGACCATCTGAAATGAAGAATCTTCGATCGCGTCAAATAAGACGACCTGACGCTCTATATATTGAACAAATCGAAACAACAAATCGATACGTTGCTCTTCCGAAGAAAATTCCTCATGCTGATCGAAGAAACTCTTTATGATCTCATCAGGAGTTAAATGTTGATCGACACCCTTTTCACATTGCTTTGCAAAAAATGGCAATAAAGTTCCGGTATCTTTAACACGTTGAAACGGCAATGTTAAAAACAAACTTTTGAAAAGCTCAAAGCGTGTCAATACCTCGTCCTGAAAGACGGCTTCATTTTTACTTTGCTTCATATTTAAATCTTTGAAAGTGGTCAAGAGAGTTTAGGTGACTCTTGAAATTCTGTAATATCTCTGAAATTACCCTATGCCTCCAAATATAATAATATTATATTTAAACAAATAAAAAAATATAAATTGATCAAAAAAACAATTATATTATTATAAACATAATAACAAACACTACTAATATTGCCATCCTGAGTTCACCATCAATATTAAAAATTAAGCTTCTTCATACGAAAGAGGGCTATAAATGAAATAGCGATTTACAGCGCCCATGGAGTAATATCGAAGAACAATTGTTTTTAATATGAAACGCAATTTATCTAAGTTTGTACTATACATTATGAAACAGACACAAGAAAT
This sequence comes from Sphingobacterium sp. UBA1498, assembly GCF_002325125.1. Lineage (NCBI taxonomy): Bacteria > Pseudomonadati > Bacteroidota > Sphingobacteriia > Sphingobacteriales > Sphingobacteriaceae > Sphingobacterium > Sphingobacterium sp. UBA1498. The sequence goes on along the minus strand of NZ_DCRG01000012.1, from coordinate 38,569 downwards.
AAAAAGTTTTTTCTACAGCCAATATTTTGCTGATGGACTCCGAATCACTATCGGATGTATCGTGCCTGTCCTTATATTTGCTACTTTCGGACAGTTTACCAATGGAACAATCGTTTCCTTGGGTGCCCTTCTAGTGGGCCTTTCCGATACACCGGGAGCCCCCAGCCACAGAAGGAAAGGGATGATTGCGGGAGCAATTTTGACTACGTTAACTTTTATTCTGACCAATTTAGTTAATCAAAATGTATATCTACTAGCAGTATTCATCGGCATGGCTTGCTTTATATTCGCCATGTTTGCGGTATTCAATAGCAGAGCTGCCAATGTCGGTCTCATGTGTATTCTGATGATGTTGATTCATGTACAGATTCACTACCCCATCGCCGAAGCCTTCAACTATTTAGGCTTTTATACATTAGGAGGATTATGGTATATCGCCATCAGTCTTTCCATCACCCAGGTTCGTCCTTACCGGTTGGCTGAACAGGAACTATCCGAAACTATCCGTTATGTCGCAGATTACATCCGGCTGAAAGCTAATTTTTACGATGCCAAAATCGATAACGACAAAAATTACCTGAAGCTCATTGACAAACAAGTTGAAGTCAATCAGCATCAGGAAAACTTACGGGATGTACTGTTTCAGAGTAAACGATCGATTAAAGATACCACGAAAGTGGGACGCTACCTAACACTCGTTTTCAACGATATCGTTGACCTCTTTGAGCAAAGTATGGCAGCGCATTATGATTATAACGCCATCAGTGAGCGCTTTGGCCCCACTGGAATATTAGAAGATTTCAAAAATGTAATCTTAAAATACACCAATGAGCTTGATAATTTAGCGTATCAGCTCAATACAAATACTCAGCCTAAACCCTTATATGATTTCGACGCTGATCTCAGCCGTCTTCATGCTAAAATCGATCAGCTGGATAGAAACCAGCAGTACAGCACGTTCGCTTTACGCAAAGTATTAATCAATTTGCGCGATCTTGTCCGCCGAATCAGAAATATATATGGCTATTCACATCTACAGCCCGATGATGTCAAACGAAAAGAAATTGATGATGCAAAACGCTTTGTTCAGAGCTCCGCAATCGATTTAAAAAAGTTTCGTGAAAACCTTACTTTAAAATCGACTATATTTCGACATGCCTGCCGGATGGCAATTGTCATGTCGATCACTTATTATGTGTTTGAAGTAACCAATATCACCAACAATGTATACTGGATCCTGCTCACGATTATGGTGATCTTAAAACCTGGCTTTGGACTCACAAAAGAACGAAATATTCAACGGCTTATCGGAACAACAATAGGTGGGCTCATAGGAGCTCTTATCCTCTTAACCATTCATGACCCCACTGTGCTATTCGTACTGTTGGTATTCTTTTTTCTAACTGCATATAGCTTGTTCCGAGTCAATTATGTTATTGCCGTACTTTTTATGACACCATATGTATTGATTATGCTGAGCTTCGTCAGTGCCAATACCTTGGATGTCACAAAAGAACGAATATTGGATACTTTTATAGGCGGTATGATCGCGTTCCTATCCAGTTATGTTATTTTCCCTAATTGGGAAAGCATGCAAGTCAAGGAATCCATGCGTAAGCTACTGATCGCCAACTACAATTACATCGTTCAGGCGTTGAAAGAAATTGCAGGCCAAGCACCTTCTGTCACCGATTATAAATTGACCCGCAAGGCTGTCTATGTAGAAACAGCCAATATGGGTTCTACATTCCAACGGATGCTGACGGAACCAAAAAAACGTCAAAAATATACGAAGGAAGTCAATAAATTCGTCATATTCAACCATATTTTGGCTTCTTTCTCGGTGACTTTAATGAACCATCTTGACGAAATGGACAATAATTATATCAATAAGGACCATGTTCGGGCAATCCGAAAAATCTTAAGCTCACTTGAACAATCCATTCAGCTCCTACATTCCGAAGATAGTACCAAGGAATTCGTTCCTTTGATCATCGAGATTCCAAACGATCGATTTGCCCATGCAGACACCAGTTCAGTAGATGGACAGCTCCTGACCGAACAGTTAGAATTTTTAAGTAAAATTGCTCAAGATCTACATAAAATAGTTCAGGATCTCCACACCAAAAGCACAACAATGTCAGAAAATGATCTGCAAAAGGTTTTAAGCTGATTTATTCTATAAAATTATCGACATTTACATCATGAGTGATAGCATGAAACAGTACGACCTGATTATAGTTGGCGGCGGGCCAATTGGCTTAGCTTGTGCCCTAGAAGCGAAAGAATCAAATTTAAATTATCTTATCCTTGAAAAAGGCTGTTTGGTTAATTCTCTTTATAATTATCCCCAGAATATGACTTTTTTCTCTTCCTCCGAAAGATTAGAAATTGGAGATATTCCTTTTGTAACAACTAATCCTAAGCCCAAACGGATGGAGGCTTTGGAGTATTACAGACGTATACAGCAAAAGTTCGCCCTAGATACACACCTCTTCGAAGAAGTACTTGATATCAAGCAGGAAGGATCCGGATTTTTGGTTACCAGCAGCAAAAGGATGTATTTGAGCAAAAAAATCATTATTGCAACCGGCTTTTACGACATTCCGATGTTGCTCAATATTCCGGGCGAAGAACTTCCCAAAGTCAGGCATTATTACGATGACCCGCATTATTATAGCAGTCAAAAAGTAATTGTTGTGGGGGCTAGTAATTCATCTATTGATGCTGCGCTGGAAACTTTTCGAAAAGGAGCTCAAGTTTCTTTGGTTATCCGTGGTAGCGCAATTAGCCATCGGGTAAAATACTGGGTAAAACCTGATATTGAAAATCGAATTGCTGCGGGGGAAATTAATGTCTATTATAATAGCTGCTTGACCGAAGTAACACCGACTTCCGCGCACATACAAACCCCAAAGGGTACTATCGAACTCGAAAATGACTTTGTGCTGGCATTAACGGGTTATCGACCCAATTTTGATTTTTTGAAAAAGATCGGGATTGATATTCCACTAGAAGCGCCTTGTATTCCAAGTCATAATGAAGACACGATGGAAACAAATGTAGCGGGAATCTATCTAGCAGGTGTGGTTTGTGGCGGCTTAAACACTCACCTATGGTTTATTGAAAATTCACGAATCCATGCCAAACAGATTATCGGACACATTCTTCAATCAACACTTACTTAACCTGAAATCGTAGGCCATTTAAGAAGATTTTCATCATTTTCTTTTGCAAACTGAGGATATGATCGAATTCCTCTTTTGTGGGAAATAACATGTTTTTCATATCCTTCAGTATGCCCATACGCATACCGAACAGCGAGTATAAAAGAATTCTCGCCGTTTCATTAATATCTTCAACCTGTATTTCTCCAGCATCGATGCCGATCTTCAGAATCTTCTCAATAATTTCAACTTCCCGAAGATAAGACTCTTTAAACACCTGCTCCAATTCATCGGGAAGTTCTTTCACCATCTTCATGGTATATTCAAACAAATTATAATATTGATTGATAATTTTGACACGCATATCAATGGAGTACATCATGATTTCCTCGAAGTCGCCTCCCCTCCCTATGACATCCTCCAGATCCTCGATCATTTTATCAATTACATATTCGAAGACAGCAGAATATAAGCTATTTTTGTCTGGAAAATAGTAATACAGTAATGCTTTTGAAAAATTGAGATCTTTAGCTATTTCCGACATCGTTGTCTTAGCCATTCCGAAGTGTGCAAAGCGCCTTGTCGCAGCCTCTAGAATTTTGATTCTTTTTACATCTGCATTACCCATTAAACTTATATTTTTTATCGTTAAATAAACGGTTTATACTATCTTTACCGATTATCATGCTAAAGATAGCTGATTTTTTTGAATTTCTGAAAATTAAAGTCAATATGGAATTAAACGTTCAATCGAATATTTCTTTGAAACCTTTCAATACGTTTGGAATAGAGGAAAAGGCAAATTTTCTCATTGAAGTGAATGATAATGAAACATTGACCGAAATTTTTAAAAACAACATTTTTAAAGACAATTTTTTTGTTTTGGGAGCTGGAAGCAATGTTTTGTTCACCAAAGCTTTCGAGGGATATATCATCCGCATGACAAGCAAAGGCATACAGTCAAAAATTGATGGCAACGATGTCTATGTAACAGCGCAAGCGGGAGAAATCTGGAACGACTTCGTCTGGTATTGCATTGAGCATAATTACGCTGGGGTCGAAAACATGGCGCTGATTCCTGGAACTGTAGGCGCCTCTCCTGTTCAAAATATAGGTGCATATGGGGCAGAATTAATGTATATCTTCCACGAATGCCAGGCTTTTGATACACGTACAGGTAGCTTTATACGATTCCAGAAAGAAGATTGCTGCTTTTCCTACAGGGATAGTATCTTTAAAACAGCACATAAGGGCCGGTTCATTATCACTCAAGTAACCTATAAACTCAGCCTAATCCCTCATATCAATACAAGTTATGGCGCAATAGAAGTGGAGCTTGATAAAGAAAATATAACCAATCCAAGTATCGCCGACGTTGCAACCGTTGTCTCCAAAATACGCGTGGAAAAGCTTCCCGACCCGAGTACAGTCGGAAATGCAGGAAGTTTTTTTAAAAATCCCATAGTCACTGAATCATTCTTTGCTACGCTCCAAAAAGAATACCCAACTATTCCGCACTATCCCATGCCCAATAATGAAACAAAATTAGCTGCAGGATGGTTAATAGAGCAATGCGGTTGGAAAGGAAAAACATATGGACAAGCGGGTGTATGGAAAAATCAAGCACTTGTACTAATAAATAGACAAAACGCTAGTGGACAGGAAATTTATAAGCTGTCGGAACATATAATAAGCGACGTAGCCGATAAATTCGGCGTTACGTTAGAGCGTGAGGTAAATTTATTATAAAAACCGCTAACTAATCCGTTTTGACTTTCCACAAATAAAAGCGGGTTAGAAAAACGCTTTAAAGCACCATAGAATCACTTTTAGCTAATTTTATTTACTTAAAGTTAGCCATAAGACATTTTTATTGGCCTTAAAATAACCTTAAAATTACATTAACAAATCATATTTTATCATTTTTGGCGCATTATTTGCCTCATACTTAATGAACCTCATTTTATAAACTTACTGTTTTGTAAAAAGAACAGTTATAATTCATTAAGCTATGACTAAGAATGAATTTGACACCATGGTGATTGAGCAATCTGACTCATTAAAACTCTACGCCAGAAATTTTACCAGTGATTACGAAGATGCAAACGATCTCGTTCAGGATACAATTCTGAAAGCTGTAACCTATTTTAAAAATTTCAGAGAAGGAACAAATTTAAAAGGATGGCTCTATACCATCATGAAAAACACGTTTATTAATAATTATAGACGCATTGTAAAAACAAATTCCTTCATCACGAAAGATCAGGATATTTCTAATGCAAACCTCCTCTTGTCTGCTTCCTCCAATCAGGGAGAAAGTAAATTTGTACTGCAAGACATCCACGAAGCATTATCAAGTCTTTCCGAAGAGTATTATATCCCCTTTACATTGTACTTTGAAGGTTTTAAATATCATGAGATATCTGAACACCTCAATATCCCCATCGGAACAGTAAAGACAAGAATACATGTAGCCAGAAAATTAATGAAAAGATCGCTATCGGCGTATAAAGTAGCCTAGTTTTTATATCTTCGCCATCTTAACATTACTAATGGCAGAGGAATTATTAGAATATAGCAAAAGTCAATTGGCTTTAAGGAACGGCTGCGACAAACCGCAGATCTGGGTTGCCTATCGTGGATACATTTATGATGTCGGCGAAAGTAGACTGTGGAAAAATGGCATGCATTACGAGCATTGGGCTGGACAAGATCTAACTGAGGAGCTTCAAGACGCTCCTCATTCAGACGCTGTATTTTTAAAATTCCAAATTATCGGAAAACTGAAAGATAAGTGATTATAAATTAAACTGAGACAGGGCTACAAACGCGTTCAATCGCTTTTGTATGTCCTCTTGAGTGAGGCTAACCAAGCGATCTGTTCCAAATTTCTCTACACAAAATGAAGCTAGCGCAGAACCGAAAATCAACGCATTCTTCATATTTGTAAAGTTTATACTTTTTACTTTCGCTAGATATCCAATAAGACCTCCTGCAAAGGAATCACCTGCACCGGTTGGATCGAAAACATCTGCCAGGGGAAGTGCCGGAGCAGAAAAAATCTGATTCTCACCGAAAAGAAGTGCACCGTGCTCACCCTTTTTAATAATTAAATAGCGCGGCCCCATTTTTAAAATAACTTTTGCAGCCTTAACAAGAGAATATTCGCCAGATAGTTGTCTGGCTTCTGAATCATTTATAGCTAATACATCCACCTTCAGAAGAACCTTTCTTAAGTCATCCATCGCAACATTCATCCAGTAATTCATTGTATCGAGTACAACTAACTTCGGCTTGTGTTTTAAGCGCGCCAAGGTTGTCAATTGTATTTGAGGGGTAAGGTTACCTAAGAGAAGATATTCACAATCCTGGTAGCTCTCTGGAATAATGGGGTCAAATTCAGCCAATACATTTAAGTCCGTAGCTAAAGTATCGCGGCTATTCATGTCATTATGATATCTGCCCGACCAATAAAAAGTTTGCCCGCCATTTATCACCTGCACGCCCGTTACATCTATACCACGGTTCTTGATAAGATCAAAATGGTCGTTTCCAAAATCTTCTCCAACAACGCTGACCAACTTGATTTGATCACACAGATAGGATGCCGCCAGACTTGCGAATGTGCCGGCACCACCTAGAATTTTGTCAGTTTTACCGAACGGCGTCTCTATTGTGTCGAAAGCCACCGTACCAATAATTACTAAACTCATAGTCTTTTTATAAGCATGGTAAACAAAAAAACCGGCATAAAGCCGGTTTAAATATTGCTCCTGAAGCTGGGCTCGAACCAGCGACCCTCTGATTAACAGTCAGATGCTCTAACCTGCTGAGCTATTCAGGAGTATTTTTCAATTTTTCCGGAGACCCTATTGCGTTTCCGTGATGCAAGTATCGGAAGATTATTAGAATACTACAAATTTTTTGAGCACATTTTTTACAACTTCCTAAATTCCAATTAGAATAATTTATTTTTATTTTCCCACTCCACTTTAAAAAACCCCTTTCTCAGCTTCGAAACGAACTTTACTGTTCTTTTGTTAGCGAAGAATATGAACATATCCATCACTAATAATGCAAATTCGATCCCACTTAAAGCAATACATCTTTCAAAATAAGCGTAGCCACGCTAAAATAAATCAACAAGCCGGTGACATCGACCAAAGTCGACACAAAGGGTGCCGACGAACTCGCAGGATCAGCTCCTAGCCGCTTCATCACAAAAGGCAACATAGATCCCATTAGCGACCCCCATAGTACAACACCGACTAAGGATAAAGAAATAACCAACGCAACCAGTACCCAATACTCCCCATAGCTATGTGCAAAAGACTGCCAAGCCATGATTCTTACAAAACCTAATGTACCCAAAATAAGTCCCAAGAGCAAGCCCGATATGATCTCCCTGCGCATCACCCGCCACCAGTCGCCTAGCGTAACTTCCCCCAAAGCCATAGCCTGAATAATCAATGTCGACGCCTGTGAACCACTATTCCCACCGCTGGAAATAATAACAGGCATCAGCGCGAATAACATAATCGCACTCGCCATTTGCTCTTCAAAATGTTCAATCACTGTCGCTGTCAAAAGTTGCCCAAGAAAAAGCACAATAAGCCAACCGGCTCTCTTCTTCACCAAGTTCTTAATCGATACATCCAGATAGGGCTCATCCAATGCCTCGGTTCCCCCGATACGCTGCATGTCTTCAGTATACTCCTCGTTGGCAACCCAAAGAATATCATCAACGGTAACAATCCCCAACATCACGCCATGTTCATCAACAACAGGCAAGGCCACCCGATTATTCATCCGGAAGATGTTGATTGCTTCCTCCTGCGGGTCATAAGCATTTAACGATATTAAGCGATGATCGATCAATTCCCCAACCACTGTATCGGGCTCCGCCATCAATACATCTTTGATGCGTATATCATCAATTAGCTTACCCGCACCATCAATCACATACAATACATCTATCGTCTCAGAATCCCTTCCATAACGCCTGATATGACCCAATATCCGCTCAATACTCCAATGCTCTTTTACGGTGATATAATCAGGGGTCATTAAGCGTCCAACACTATCCTCCGGGTACCCTAGCAGCGCCAATGCCTCAACGCGATCTTTGGGCGGTAACAATAAAATTAAATGCTTGATATCATCCTTCATTTCGGAAAAAAATGAGGTACGATCATCCGGTGGTAACTCGTTAATTAGGGCGCTTATTTTTGCTTTAGAAAGCTTTTTAAAAATCCTGTTCTGCGTAGGAAAATCCAGGATACGAAAAACGTTTACTGCACGGTTCAAATTTAATGACTCTATAAATAGCGAACCATGTTCGGGCAGTTCATCAATCAGCTCCTCTACTTCAGAAATATTCAATTCATTCAAAAATTCTTCCAGACCAACAACATCTCCACTTGCTATCAATTGCTCTATTTGATTCACCTGCATTTCCAGTTCTTCCATATCTCCTAATCCATTAAAAAAATCCTACATCTACACAAAATTTATATGTTACAAAAATCGCTTTTTTAAAGCAAATTCTGCATAAAAAAATAAATAATAAAATGCAGTTATTGAGCAAGGTATTTCGCATGCACATCGTAATTGCAATCCACCTCTCAACACAAAAACAAGACATTATGTCATTATGTAGAAAAAGGCTAATCTAATTACATGATCACCTCTAATAGGTACAATGTGAAAAGGAAAAGATATGACCTATCTATTTAAAACTTACTACGTGACTTTTCACAACAAAAAAAATGAATTCAGCACCCGTTCACGCACAAATCCAGTGCAAGTGCCAAAGCAATAAAGTCAGAGAAACCGATTAAAAAAAGCGATCAAATTTTTAGTGCAAAATCATTGAATCGCCAATTATTTAAGTATATTCGTCGTGTGCTTTAACCTGTTAAGTAAAGGAACATTCAAGTAACATCCCAAACACTTTTCAAGCTTCTTTTAAATAAAAAAATATAATAAAAAAAAGAAATTAGAAATATACAAACATCTAATATTCAATAGTTAAATACTAAATATAGAAACTTAAAGTTGACATATAAAGGAAAAATAAAACTAAAAAAAATAGCAAAACCCTCATATATGAAAAATAATGAATCATAAACATATAATTATCAGTCTATTAACAGCAATCACATTAACCATATCTTCAAAAAAATCTTTTGCTCAGTTTTTTGAAGATAGCCAAGCACCTTCAAGCCAAAAATGGCTGAAGATTGAGACAGCAAATTTTCAACTTATTTTCCCAGCGGAAATGAAGGACAAAGCCCCCACCCTAGCGGATCAACTTAGCCGATCACTCCGTGCAACTTCAAGAAACTATAAAATTAAACCTAGAAAGATTCCCTTCATTATTCACAACACCAACCTCCAAACAAATGGTTTTGTCCAGTTATCGCCGCGTAAATCTGAGTTATATAGCACCGCTGGAGCAGAGCCCGACAACCAAACTTGGTTACCCAATTTGATCCTTCACGAGTCTAGGCATGTCAATCAGTTTGACAAATTGACAGGAAAATTACGCGCACCATTTTTTGAGCAGCTCGCTCTTGCTTACTATGGACTGACTGTTCCTTCGTGGTACTTCGAAGGCGATGCCACCCTGACGGAGACCCTATATTCTGAAGGAGGAAGGGGAAGATTACCCGCTTTTGAAATGCCGATAAAAGCCAACTTTCAAACAAATCGTAACTATAGTTTTAATAAATATTTATTGGGATCCTATAAAGATATCGTTCCCAGTTACTACACAATAGGCTATCTGATGACCTCGACGTTAAAATCAGAATTGCCGCCAAATTATGAAGCGGATCTCTTTTCAGAACTAAATCGAAAACCACTGTTCCCTTATAATATCAATCGTGTCTTAAAGAAAAAAATCGGTGGGAATAGCGCCTATCTATACCGTAAAACTATTGCAAATTTGGACACAATATGGAAGACAAAAACAGCCAATTATCACTACAAAAAATACACAGAAATAGACAAAAAAAACAACCGATATTATAACAGCAATTTATTGCCGAAATACAAGAATGGGACGATCTATTTTATCCGGGAAAATCCACAAAAGACAAACGCTATATATACTTTTGATACGTCAACAAAAGCAGAAAATATGCTGGTTAAAACGGGCATCCAACTAACGGCACATTTCGATGTAAATAGTCACTACATCATGTGGGATGAGCTTCACAAAGACCCCCGTTTCAATAAGCGAACATATAGCATCATTAATATCATGAACCTCCAAACAGGAAAAATTAAACAGATTACCAAGCAATCTAGATATTATTCACCTGTTTTTAGCCCATTAGAGGAGGTCATCGCTTGCGTCGAAGTAGATTTATCCAACGATAGTTATCTAACGCTAATAAGCCTTAAAAACAACACTGTCGTCAAACGGATCAAAATAAGTGATGCTGAACAGCTCCAACATCCTGCTTTCAACGCCCAAGGCGACAAAGTTATTGCTATACGATTGTCACAAACAGGAACTGCTATATGCGAAATTGATCTAAAAAGTGATAAAATTACTAACCTAACAGCTTGGGGGAGTCAGCAATTTGAGCGACCACAATACCTTTCGAGTACGAAAATTATGGCAAAAGCAAAATTTAATGGTATCGACAACATCTACACAATAGACCTTTTAACCGGCAACAAGGAACTTCTGACGAAGGCACAGTTTGGCGCATTTAACCCATTTTACGATAAAGAAACTAAACAATTATTCTTCAATGATTACCAATTTGATGGTTATAAAATCGGTCAAACATCTATTGACACCTCATTTGCTATTGCTCCCGAAACGGATTATTTTTCACACTACTACGCTACTGCATTGACCAAAGACAGTGTCAAAAACATCGCTTCAATCTCAGTAGATACCAGTCAGTATAGCCAAATCGTCCCCTATAATGGTCTCGGACGAACCTTCAATTTTCATAGTCTTTCCTTAAGCAGCAGTAATTTTGAGAGTTTTGACAACTTTAAACCTGGCGTGTTCTGGTTGTCAAACAACATCTTAAACACCACACAAATTGCATTAGGATACGAATACGATACGGATATTCGAAAAGGAATATATTCCGCCGAACTTACTTACAATAAATACTTTCCAAAATTTTCCTTGCGTTACGAAAACAGGGGGCAGATCGCCGCGGCAAGCATCCCTAACAAACCGGATAGCAGCATCCGCTTTGACTGGAGGGAGCATTATATATCCTCACAAATCGCTATCCCCATTTCCTTTTACAGAAGAGACTACATCTATTCCACCGGTTTCAACCTGGCTACCGCCTATCTTAAACGTTATGATCTGAGCCGTACCGATGTCAAAAATTTTAATGATGAAACCGCCTTTCCATTGACATACCAGCTTTATCTCAATCGCAACGCCCGAATGGCCAGAATGGATCTTTACCCAAGATGGGGGCAAAATATGAGTGTCACCTATCGACATACGCCCTTTGAAAACCACGCAAAAGGTGATATCCTATCGGCACGAACAATATTTTATCTTCCAGGGTTTAGGAGCAATCACGGTTTTCAGATCCGATTGAGTGCCCAAACAGGATCGGGAATTTATCAATATATCAACGATATCCCTTTAGTGAGCGGATTTAGCTATTACAAATATGAAAAAGTAAAAAATACCGTATTGGTCAACTACCGTTTTCCAATAGCTTATCCCGACCTTGGATTAGGGTCACTGGCTTATATTAAGCGCGTAAAAGGCGGAATGTTCGCCGACTATCAAAATATTCACAAACACACTGACGTTTCACCAAAAAGCTTCGGCGCATACGTTTCACTTGACTTTAACGCCTTCAGATATCCGCTTCCGGATTTCGAATTCATCATTAAGGGAACCTATATCAATGACAACACGACAACGCAACGTATAGTTCCAACATTCAGTCTAAGTTACAGCTACTAAGGGTGGATCGCCCAATTAAAATTGAGTGCCAACGCATAATGATCCGACAACGGCAGCCCCTTGACATTTGTGAATAGATTGTTTTCTATATTATAGTCCCGGGCAGCAAGACTGAGGTCACTGCTACTCCTGTAAAGAATCTTATCAATGGATTCGCTCTGATTACATATCGACAACATATGCTGGGGTTTAAACTCGTGGCGAGCCTCTGGCACTAAGCCCCCATTTTCCAGTTCAACCCAGCTATCAACCAAAGCCGTTGAATCCATAAAATCATGCAGATTATCATCACAAAAACTATAATGTGCATTAAAATCGCCCATCACAAGAATTGACCTATCGCCCGAATGTTCACGGATATAATCGCGCAACTGATTCAGATTATCGCGACGTGCACTTGAAGCTTTTCTGCTATTTTGTGCATTTGCATGGACATTGTAGACATCCAGCCAGACATCAGGCACAATCTCCACTTGAACAAAAGTAAAGCCCTTGGGTGTTAAAAAATCTGCCCCCGTACGTTTTTTCCATGGAATACGGATAACATCAGTCATTGGGAAATGAGACAGGGTATTTAAACCATCACCAAAGGGAACACGGCCCTTTGTTTTTGTACGATATGGATGTAAATTACCGCCTAAATACAAACTTCTATTGTAGTTAAAATCTTCCTGCACATTCACGATATCAAAAGGATTGATCTTCCTTCCAATTTCGGCAATACTCCTGCTTCTACCTGTAATTGCCGACGAAATAATCCCGGGTAATCCCGCGACATTATACGTCAGCACTGAAAAAAAACCGGAACTTATTTTTTCTCTATTCTTATTTGCATCCATCGATATCTGCATATATAACCTTGTCTGATAAATTTAGCAATTACAATAAAAACTCACGAGTACTGTACAGATAATTAACGGATAATTGATATAATCTGACATTACATCCATAGTTCAGCACGAGCGATAGCGCGATCCATAAAATAAAAAAGGGACAACCCAATGCTGTCCCTTTTCCAAAAAATTCAATTTATATTAATCTTCGAGTGCCTTTACGCCAGGAAGCACCTTTCCTTCCATGTATTCCAAAAGAGCACCACCGCCTGTACTGACATAACTTACATCTTCAGTCATACCGAATTTACTTACAGCAGCAGCAGAATCACCACCACCTATCAAAGAAAAAGCTCCGTTCTTCGTTGCTTCCACAACTGCATCAGCCACCGCTTTAGTACCTTTTGCGAAAGTATCAAATTCAAACACACCCATTGGACCATTCCAAAGAACTGTTTTAGAATTTTTGATGATCGACGCAAAGTTTGCTGCAGAATCCTGACCAATATCCAAGCCTTGCAAATCTGCAGGAATTTGATCATTTGGTCCATCATATACATTGGCATCATTCGAGAATGCATCTGCTATCTGCGCATCAGTAGGAATAACTAAGTTTACACCTTTTTCTTTCGCCTTTTGAACAAGCTCATTCGCTAAATCAAGTTTGTCCATCTCAACCAATGACTTACCGATTTCTCCACCTCTGGCTTTAATAAATGTATAGGCCATACCTCCTCCTATAAGAAGATTATCAACTTTATCCAACAGCGCCTCGATCAATTGAATTTTATCTGAAACTTTCGCTCCTCCCATAATTGCAGTAAAAGGTCTAACAGGGTTATTCAATACTTTCTCTGCATTTCCAACCTCGGCTGCCATCAGATAACCACTATACTTAGCTGCGGGAAAAAATTGGGCAACAATTGCTGTCGAAGCATGCGCTCTATGTGCCGTACCGAAAGCATCATTTACATAGACATCACCTAATTTTGACAACTTTTCCGCAAATCCAACATCTCCTTTTTCTTCTTCTCTATAGAAACGAAGGTTTTCGAGCAACAACACCTGACCAGCCTGTAAAGCCGCAGCTTTTTCTACAGCCTCTGTACCGATACAATCATTGGCAAACTGAACATCAGTACCTAAAACCTGAGAAAGATGCGCAACAATATGTTTTAATGAATACTTATCAGTAGGACCGTCTTTTGGCCTTCCTAAATGGGACATCAATATCACGCTTCCACCATCATTCAAAATCTTCTTTATTGTTGGAGCAGCACCCTGGATACGATTATCATCCGTAATATTGAAATTTTCATCCAACGGTACGTTGAAATCAACACGTACCAAGGCCTTTTTACCTGCAAAATTTAAATCGTCTACTGTTTTCATTATGTAACTTTATTGATTTTAGATTAGTCATTTTGTCAAACGACCAGCTAAATATAAAAAAAAGCATTTGCTTTCATTAGAATTATTATTTATTAAGGGCAATTCTTACCTCGAATGGAATTTTCCGTGCCCCAAAGTAAGTATCGCCTGTATTGTTGTACCTCACTAAAAACTTTGGACAAACGTAACCTCGCTCATCCAGTCTGAACCGCAATTAATGAATTTCGACCGTATAAGGAATTCTAGCCTGCACACCTGTCTGTGCAGTAGCTTTCTTCATCACGTCAAAATAACGGTAGTATTCACCCATTTGTTCTTTTGCTATCCAAATTTGGATTCTTTCTTTCGAATTATTTAATATTGAAGTAAAAGGATCATCTTTTTCCGGATATTGGGACACTTTATAGGTACTCAATTTTGCCTTTTTAGCAGCAGCCTGAATAGCGGCATCCAGATTCCCCAAACGGTCTACCAATTTATTCGTCACCCCCTGGGCTCCAGTCCAAACTCTTCCCTGACCAATACTATCAACATCTGCCACAGACAATTTACGTCCATCAGCGACAACCTTTGTAAAAGTTCCATAAACTTTATCAACTTGCCTCTGGATGATACTTCTTTCCTCTGCTGTCAGCGGCCGATCAAAAGAAGTCATCAAATCGGCAAACCTGCCTGTTTTTACGCCATCGTAATGTACTCCGATTTTATTGTTCATCAGATTCTGAAAATTTGGAATCACACCAAATACGCCGATAGACCCAGTAATTGTGGTGGGTTCAGCAAATATTGAGTCCGCAGCTGCCGAGATGTAATATCCTCCTGAAGCAGCCAAATCGCCCATCGATACGATAACAGGCTTTACTTTCTTGGTCAAAATAACTTCTCGCCAAATAATATCTGAAGCTAAAGCAGACCCTCCCGGTGAATTGACACGCAAAACAACCGCCTTAACAGCATCGTCTTCTCTTAGTTTCCGAAGTTCCCGGGAAAATTTGTCACCTCCGATTTCGCCGGCCGCGGCTCCCTCACCGTCCACAATTTCTCCAGCAGCATAGAGTACTGCAATTTCAGAACCGCTGGTATCTTCTTTCGTTTTCTTATTATAATCCAATAAAGAAACGAAAGATATATCATCTTTTTCCGAAATCTTCAAACGCTTTCTTAAGTCCGACAAAAGCTCATCTTTATACAGCTTAGCGTCTGCAAGCTTATATCTTACTGCATCTTCCGCATCCCGAACCCGATAGTCATTTGCTATTGCCCGTAATGAATCTGAAGAAATTTTTCTGCTTGCCGCTATTTCATCAATAAAAGTAGTATATATACTACCCAAATAAGAGGTTACCTGCAAACGGTTGGGGTCACTCATTTTATTCAAAAAGTAAGGTTCAACAGCACTTTTAAAGGTGCCTACCTTAACAATTTGCATCTCTACACCAACCTTGTCCAGCAAGTCTTTATAAAACATCGTAGAACTTGCCAAACCTCTAAAATCGATCGACCCCTGTGGGTTAACATACACTTTGTCAGCCGTACTTGCTACATAATAAGCCTTTTGATCATACCCGGTATTGTACGCAACTACAAATTTCCCTGTTTTCTTAAAGGCTAAAAGCTCGTCTCTTATTTCCTTTAAACTCGCAAAACCCACGCCGATATGACTCGCATCTAAATAAATACCCTTAATGTTTCCATCTGTAGCCGCATATTTGATCCTTGCCAAAATATCATCTAGTCCAATATTTTTGGTCGAATAACCGGGAAGATTGAGACTTCCAAGCGGATTGGCTTCACTTCTTTCGGTAATATCATAATCAAAAGAAAGGTATAAAACCGAGTTACTCTTCACTACAATCTCCTGATCAGAGGATGCCGAGCTGATAATCGCTCCAATAATTCCCATCAAAACAATAAACAACACAACAAAAGAGATCACAATCCCTGTAATTGTTGCCAGTACATACTTAAAAAATGATTTCATATTTTATAATTATATCCGATTAAGAACAATTCTTCTAATCGAACGCGCTATTTTCCATTAAAGGTAATGCAATATTTTTTATTCACACAGTCTTTTATTTCATCTATATCATATTTTCTTAGCAAAGTGAGCTGACTTGCTAACAAAAATTTGCATAATCAGATGGAATTAAAAGGCAAACTTCATCATTAAATCCCTCAAAAGCTTATTTTAGCAGTATGAATAAAATATATATCCTATTGGGCACCAATCTAGGGGATCGCTTTCAGCAGCTTAATTTAGCGAGAAAGCAGATCGAGAAACATGCTGGAGAGATAATTGAAGCGTCGTCAATTTATGAAACTGCTTCTTGGGGAGTGAAAGACCAACCAGCTTTTTTAAATCAGGTTATCTTGGTAGCGTCCAAATTACCGCCCTTAGCATGCTTAAAACTAACACAGCATATCGAACAGGAATTGGGACGCGTGCGTAAAGAAAAGTGGGGTGAAAGAGTTATTGACATCGACCTACTCTACTTCAACCAAGAAATCATCGACCTACCATCCCTTCAGATTCCACACCCCTACATTGCCCAACGTAGGTTCACGCTCGAACCGTTGGTGGAAATAGCCCCAGACTACGTTCACCCTGTTTACAAAAAAAATAATGTATATTTATTGGATAAATGCAAAGACGATTTACCTGTAAAGAAAACAAGCAACGATGAACCATCTCGACATTGAACTGATCAGCCTAAACATGTTCGACAATCAAGAATTAATTAAACAATTTGTATCAATGTACCTTATTCAAACACCTGTCGATCTCGATAAGCTCCGTCAGGCACTAGCTGAAGGTAACCTGCAGAAAATAGGGGATGCCGCCCATCATATCAAACCGACAATGGACTATATAGGTGCTTTTCATCTAAAAGAAAAATTTGAAGAATTGGAGAGCCACGCAAAAAACAAGGAATCTTTAGAGATACTGCGGGCCACTTTCTGTATCATCGATATCGAGATGAAGGAACTCCTTTTTGAATTGGAACAATATGAAAAAACGATCTAAGACAGATCGTTTTTTTTATTGAAATGCAATGCAGATAAGATGAAATACAAAATGAGAATAATGGGAAGAGCCATAAATTGACCAATCATAAAAAAGATCAAAGTCAAGATCAGAAATATAAAACGATATTTATTTGCTTTCCATTCCATCGAACTAAATTTCATCGAAAACAACCTAATTTCACTCACCAACAGATAACTTGTTAAAAGAATACTACTGATTAAAATCAACGGATTTAAAACAAATTGGGGATAGGTGTCAGCGATATACGGAAGTGAGAGAACATAAAATGTATTCATTGGTGTATTGAGACCGATGAAATCAGAGGTTTGGCGCTCATCCAGATTGAACTTGGCTAAACGCAAAGCCGAGAAAACTGTAATAATAAATCCCAAATAAGGATATAAAGAGCCATCAGGAAATACCTTTGACAACAAAGTAAACATGATTGTTCCAGGTAAAAAGCCAAAACTAACCATATCGGCCAACGAGTCAAGTTCTTTCCCAATCGGCGATTTAACATGAAGAAGACGCGCCACCATTCCGTCAAAAAAGTCAAATATCCCCGACGCAAACACACAGATGGTAACAATTTTAATATTACCTTGTAATGCCATTAATACAGCGATACAACCGCTAAATAAATTTAGACAAGTCAGCAAATTAGGAATATGTTTTTTCATGTACAGGATCTACTTTATAAAAAAAAGCCATCATTTTTAATCAAATGATGGCTAAAATATCAAAATTTGATGGAATTATCCATTCATACTGATCAAAAATTCTTCATTCGATTTAGTTCCACGCAATTGTCCTTGTAAAAATTCCATAGCCTCAGTAGAATTCATATCAGATAAATGGTTACGAAGTACCCAAATACGTTGCAATGTTTCTTTGTCGGTCAACAAATCATCACGACGCGTACTGGATGCTGTAATATCGATTGCCGGGAAGATACGTTTGTTTGCCAATTTACGATCCAGCTGTAATTCCATATTACCCGTACCTTTGAATTCCTCAAAAATAACTTCATCCATTTTAGATCCTGTATCTGTCAATGCAGTAGCTAAAATAGTCAATGAACCACCGTTTTCGATATTTCTAGCAGCACCGAAGAAACGTTTTGGCTTATGTAGCGCATTGGCATCCACACCCCCTGACAAAATCTTACCTGATGCAGGAGCAACCGTATTGTAGGCACGCGCTAATCTTGTTATAGAGTCTAGTAAAATCACAACATCGTGTCCGCACTCTACCATACGCTTTGCTTTTTCAAGCACGATATTCGCAATTTTTACATGGCGGTCAGCTGGTTCATCAAATGTTGAAGAAACAACTTCAGCACGGACGCTTCTTGCCATATCGGTAACCTCCTCGGGGCGTTCATCGATTAGTAAAATGATCAGATAAACTTCCGGATGATTTTTTGCTATAGCATTCGCCACCTCTTTCAACAAGTTCGTTTTACCAGTTTTTGGCTGCGCAACGATTAATCCACGTTGCCCCTTACCGATAGGCGTAAATAAATCCATGATACGCGTAGAATAATTTCCAACGCCCATATCCAAATTTAAACGCTCATCTGGGAATAATGGTGTCAAATAATCAAATGGTACACGATCACGTACCTCTGCAGGATTTTGTCCATTGATAGCCTCTACTCTGACCAAAGGAAAATATTTTTCCCCCTCTTTAGGAGGACGGATACAACCACGAACAGTATCACCCGTTTTCAGACCAAATAATTTGATTTGAGATTGTGATACATAAATATCATCAGGAGATGTCAAATAATTATAGTCTGAAGAACGTAAGAAGCCATAACCATCAGGCATGATTTCCAATACCCCCTCATTAACAATTACATTGTCGAAATCTGTACTTGAAGAAGTGCTTTCTGCTTTAGGAGTTTGAATGGTTTTTTCAGGTTGGGCACCTTTATCTGCTGCTGCTGCTGTATCCTCGGCTGCAACGGGGGTTTCTTCATGCTCAGAAACTTCACGTTTCCTCACCGTTACAGGTTCCGCAGTTTTAATGGTCCGCACACGTTTACGTGTACGTTCAGCATGTTCCTGACTATCTTCCTCTACTTTTGATACTTTATCAGCTGAAGCTGGAGCGGCTTCCTCTTCTGCGCCAGTATTACTAATTCTTTCGATTAATTCTTGTTTACGCAATTTATCAGCATCTGCGATACCGATCAACTTAGCAATCTCGCGCAATTCTGATACGAGTTTAGCGTTTAATTCGTTAATATCCATTAATGTGTTGTGTATGATTTTTGGATTTTCTTTTTGAGCTTTATTCTGAATTCTGATTACACTTAAGCGAGTTTCCAAGATTAAGTGAGATGAAGAACTTAATGATTTCTTTTAAATCCGAAGCGGATTAAATATTGAGAACCTTGACAAAGAAAAAAACAAATTTTGTTATTTCAAAATATTTCAAAAAAAATATTTACTATTGTAGCTAGTAAAACGATTTAACAACATTTTTAGATTGAATTTATATTTTTTTTCATAAGTTCGTACCTTTCAAAATTTAAGTTTTTAGATCCCTTATATGGAACAGCAACAAACTAAAACCAATTACCCCGCGCTTTACACACTAATTATTGTGTTTTTCTTCTGGGGGTTCATTGCGGCAGGGAACAGTGTTTTTATACCGTTCTGCAAAAATTACTTTCATTTAGATCAGTTTCAATCCCAGCTGATTGACTTTGCTTTTTATACAGCTTATTACATCGGTGCATTGCTACTATTTATTTTCAGTTCAATCGGTGGAAAAGATCTGGTTGGCAAATGGGGATATAAAAAGAGTATCGTTTATGGCTTACTTTTCTCAGCTTTAGGTGCTGCAGCCATGATCGTCGCTGTCGAAGTGAACCTATATGTTGGCATGTTGTTGGGTCTCTTCGTCGTTGCCCTCGGTTTTTCATTACAACAGACCGCGGCAAATCCATTTGCAGTTTTACTGGGTGATCCAAAGACCGGAGCTTCGCGCGTCAACCTCGGTGGAGGTATTAACTCTTTCGGTACAACAATAGGCCCACTTGTTATCGGATTTTCATTATTCGGAACTTTTGAACCTATTTCTGACTCCGAAATTGCCAACCTTCCGTTAAATAAAGTAGTCTATCTTTATATAGGCGTTGGCCTGCTGTTTATTTTAGCTGCAGCGCTATTTAATTTCAGTAAAAAAGTTCCTGCTGGGATCAGCGACGAGCCAATGGAAAAAGCAAACAAAGCTTTACGTACATTGATTATTATGACCATTTTGCTCTTCGGTATGTTCACCCCCGTTTTTTTAAGCTATAAAAGTGATCTAGCCTTAGAAGTAGAGCAATTGCACAAGCAAGTTTCAAGTTTAACGGATCCCGTTCAGATCGATCAACTCAAATCACAGATTAAAGAAATCGCCAAACCTCTTGAAACCCAACGTATGCTCTGGCTAGCAGGCGCTTTGGTTGTTGTCATTGGCGGTTTGTTATTCTCTAATAAAAGTGCCCAAAAAAATCCAGAAGGTTGGGGGGCGATGAAATACCCTCAATTGGCTTTAGGTATGCTTGCCTTGTTTATCTATGTGGGTATCGAAGTAGCCATTGGTAGTAACCTAGGCGAATTATTAACCCTGAAAGAATTTGGACATTTGCAATCATCACAAATTACACCTTATGTATCCATGTACTGGGGTAGTATGATGATCGGCCGATGGGCAGGCGCAATAACTGCGTTTAACTTAACTAAAACCACCAAAAACGGTTTGTTAATTATCGTTCCACTCATCGCCTTTTCTATTATTATTGGAGTTAATACACTCGCTGGATTTGAAATGTCACACCTCTATTATTATGTCGTTTGTATTATTCTTCAAATTGTAGCATTTTACCTAAGTAAAGAGAAACCTGCTCGTACATTGATTATCTTCGGATTATTCGGAATTATTGCCATGTTGATTGGCTTGTTCTCATCGGGTACAATCGCTATCTATGCCTTTTTATCAGGAGGTCTTGCTTGTTCAATTATGTGGTCTTCCATTTTCAGTTTATCCATTGTTGGTTTGGGTAAATACACCGCTCAAGGCTCAGCGTTCCTTGTTATGATGATTCTTGGGGGCGGTGTTCTTCCTCCGATCCAAGGAAAACTAGCAGATATTATCGGTATCCATAATTCGTATATTCTACCATTGGTCGGATTCTGCTATGTTGTTTTCTTTGCAATATTTGTGAAGGGAATATTAACAAAACAAGGAATCAACATTGACGAAATAGAGGCTGAAGGAGGACATTAACAGCCCTCACTAATTGTAAATAGTACACTATTTAAACAATTTTATTACACAGTACAAAAACAGGCTTAGCGATATCGCTAAGCCTGTTTTTTTATATACTGGCTAAATCACAAAAATTTATTTTTTGAAAAATCAATGGATAAATTATGATATTTAAAATTAAAAAATGTATTTTCGGGGAATTGATTAATGATTGATTACTCATTTTATAACGATAAACACAATTAAAACTACTCAATAATGATAATCATTGCTGACGGGGGATCAACAAAAACAAACTGGTGTTTGTTAGACGATTCGAATAAAAAAATCTACTTCAATACAGAAGGGTATAATCCTTATTTTGTTGATAGTGAATACATTGTAAACTCCCTAAAAAAAGGACTACCGCAAGATTTGCCTTTTGAAAAAATCTCGGAAGTAAACTATTATGGTGCCGGAGTCCACAACAAGGAAAAAGCACAAATCGTAGTTGACGCCTTGAAAGAAGTATTTACAACAGCTGAAGTTGAAGTAGGACATGATCTTCTTGCGGCAGCAAGGGCATTATTAGGAACTCAAGCCGGGTTTGCTGCGATACTAGGAACAGGAACAAACTCCTGCCTTTACGATGGCAAAGAAATCACATTGAACATCGACTCCGGTGCTTATATTTTAGGTGATGAAGGTTCTGGTAGTTATATCGGTAAAAAATTACTAGCGGATTATGTTCGTAATTTAATGCCCAAAGATGTTAAGGAAGTATTCTATAACACGTATAAAATGACAAAAGACGAAATTATGGATGCGGTTTATACCAAACCTATGCCTAATCGTTTCTGTGCTAGTTTTAGCAAATTTGTTTATGACAATAATGTGAATATCGAATACACGCGCAATATCGTCGATGAAGCTTTTGAAGCTTTTTTCAGAAACCTTGTCAGCAAATACCCGAATTATCAGAGCTATACTTTCAACTGTATAGGTTCAGTAGGCTATAATTTCAGAAATGTATTGGCTGAAAAAGCTGAACAATATGGAATGAAAGTAGGTAAAATCTTACGCTCCCCGATTGACGACTTGGTACAATTTCACATTGATAGAGCGGCAGCTACTGCCAAATAAAAGAATAACAATCTTTAACATACTTAAAAGGTATCCAATTTGTGTTGGATACCTTTTTTAGTATAGCATACCACAGTCTCCAACTCCCTTAACTACCCCAATAGCTCATACTTGTTGCTTGTATTAATTTCCAATTAACCATTTAAACCTTTTTACAAGATATTTTAATGATTTAATAACGGGAATTTCATCGGTACAAAATAAATGTATCTTTCTTTTGTAATAGAAGATAATAGATTTATCGAATGAAATTATTGTGGTTCAACTCAGGTTGAGTCATCTTTCTAAACAGAGATAAATAAAATAATTTATTGCAAATGAAAAGAAGCCTTGATATACTTGTAATCTCAGATTTACACCTAGGTACCTACGGCAGTAGAGCAAAAGAACTTTTACTTTACTTGGAGTCAGTATCTCCCAAAATATTGATATTGAACGGCGATATCGTAGACATTTGGCAATTTAAAAAAAGCTACTTTCCACAAGAACATCTCAAAGTCATCAAAAAAATTATTGACATGAGCTCTTCAGGTACAGAAGTACATTACATCACGGGCAATCACGATGAAATGTTGCGCAAGTTTACAGACCTAAAATTAGGTAATATCAAGCTGAGCAATAAACTACTTCTCTCCCTCAATAACCAAAAAGTGTGGATCTTTCATGGGGATGTTTTTGACGCTTCCATTCATCATTCTAAATGGTTGGCAAAACTGGGTGGATGGGGTTATGATAAACTTATACAGCTCAATAACATTATTAATTACTGTCTGGACAAAATGGGTAAGGAGAAATTCTCCCTATCAAAAAAAATTAAAAACTCTGTTAAAAAGGCAGTCAAATATATATCGGATTTTGAACATACAGCAACCGAGTTAGCCATAGAAAAAAACTACGATTTTGTTATTTGTGGACACATACATCAACCTCAAATCAAAGAAGTCATTACGCGAAAAGGAACCTGTACGTATATGAATTCCGGTGATTGGATTGAAAACCTCAGTAGTTTAGAATATAAAAATGGTGAATGGAAATTGTTCTATTTTGAAGAAAACAAAGAACAAATCCTTAAAAACAAAATCATTGACATTCCCCTATTCAGTTTGGAAGATCTTAAAAAAATTGTCATATCCTCATAGATACAAAGACCTTAAATCTGAAAAGTTTGCATAATTAAAACAAAAAGCCGAGTTAGCTCGGCTTTTTTGACTTTAAAGCTCAACTGTCGTACCGATTTCAGGTAATGACAATGATATATCCGCATTTTGGAATTTATCCAAAGCTTGTTGTTTATCGATAGTGATTGGCGGAAACGAATCGTAATGGATTCCGATTACCCGGGCGCAGTTCACAAATTCAGCCGCTTTGACTGCATCGTCCACGTCCATAGTGTAATGGCCTCCTATCGGTAAAAAGGCCCAATCGAGATTCATTTCAGCCAATAATTTCATTTCCATGGTTAAAGCCGTATCCCCTGCAAAATAAATTCGTTTGCCTTTTACATTGAAAACAAAACCTACTGGAAACCCTCCGTATTGACCGTCAGGTGTACTATTGGTATGCGCAGCATAGACCATCTTTACCGAACCAAATGGCAGCTGAACAGTTCCACCCAAGTTAAACTCGATGACTTTATCATCGGGGACTCCCTGTCTGCGGACCCAGTCTGCAGTTTCAACAATCGCTAGAACAGTAGCATTACTATTTTTTTGAACCGTAGCCATATCGGCTACATGATCCTGGTGTCCGTGGCTTAAAAAGATATAATCTGGTTTAATCGCATTGACGTCGATTTCTTTTGCCAGTGGATTGAAGGTGACAAATGGATCCATAAGTACCTTTATCCCATCAAAATCAAACTCCACGCAAGACTGTCCGTAATATGTCGCTTTCATGATGATCACCTTATTGATTAAATAATCCGCCCAGTCCCCCCAACATATCCTTACTCGCTGCCTGCATTTCAGCCTGACTGATATTCTCAGCTTGAACAATAGCCTTATTCAAAGCAACCACAAGTAATTCTTCCAGTTCTTCCTTATCCGCGTTTGATAAAAATACAGGATCGATGATCACCTCTTTTATCTCTTTATTTGCTGTCGCCACCACACGGATTAATCCACCTTCCGCCTCACCGGAAACGGAAATTGAATCCAGTCTTTTCTTGATCTCCTCTGCCTTTTGTTGGGCCTCAAATAATTTGTCAAACATATTTTATAGCATTTATTTTATGCCAATTTACAAAAATATGTGTATACCTACTATGGCTAATTTACTTTCTCTAATACTCTCCCTTTTTTTTTGAAATTGGCTTTTTTCAGAAATTGGCTGTTCTTATTGGTTAGAAAGAACCTTCAGTTCGCTTTCATTGCTCTTGGTGTCTACGAAGTCGTGAAGGTTTTGTATTTTTGTAGTATGCAAAGCAATCAAGAAAAACTTGTCGCCCATATTTTGGACCAGCTGAACCTAAATTCAGCAGCTATTTCAGTAGAAAATTACAACAAATTACTTTCAGGTCAGCCTCAAATCGTGGACATCGATGATATGATCAGCTATGTCAAAGGCATAGGCAATGATCTTGATGCTAGTGATAAAAGCGCTGAATTCATCGAAAAAATTGAAGATGAAACGAATATCCTCATCCATAAACTTAAGTTTATCTCAGCGATTGACAGGCCTAAAGTCTTGGTGGTAGATCAAATCGAACCGCTTGAAATTAACCGTTCAGCTTATCTACATGAAGCCATAAAGATTGCAGGTGGTATTCCAGTGACGACTGAAAGTGAAGCCGACAAAATCATTGTCATTGGTCATGGTGAACAAACGTTTATCCAGCTACCTAAATTGTTGAATACGCCAGCTATCACTTCGTCCAAAGCTATCGAGCTCGATCAGGTATTTATTATGACCGATAAACAGTTTGCACAGATTCCAGGATACAATTATTTAAAGGAACTCGAAGCATTAGCGGAAATTCTTCAGCCCAAATATTTTGTATACGGTCATGAAGGAAATGATTGGTTACAATTTCAACTAAACTGATAAATCTGAAATATAGGCCAAAAAAAAACAGCTCCTATACTTTCAGAGCTGTTTTTTTATTATTTTAATATTCTAATTATATCTTCTGCAATATTTTAGTTATATCTTCTGCGCAGGACATCGTATAATTTTTCAACAGTATTTGGTTTATCCGCCCACTTATTTTTAATCGCATAATTTGTTTGTAAAAACGCATCCGCCTCCGCATAGCTCGTAAATCTATTTAATAATTCAATTGCTTCGCTATATGCCAAGCTATAGCCATTAAACAAATCCTTAATAAACAAAAGTTTATCATTTAAGCTTATACCTGTTTTAATATCCGTGAGTTTATCATTACTTCCAGATTGATTTACCTGATAGACTCGGTTTTGCACTCCTGCTTGTTTCTGCTGAGAAATAATTTCATTTAAAGTTAATGGTCTAGCAGGAACTTCCTCAACAACAGTATTGATTTCTTCCTGAATAAAAACTTCCTTGGGCTGTTCAATAATGATTTCTTTCGGCTCTTCAACCACTTCTTTAACAAAGACATTCGCTTCTTCTATCTGTGAGGTTGCTCCCTTTTCGACCTGATAAGGCGGCTCAACTACCCGAGATCCTGTTATGCGAGAATCTACAGATCCATCGGCAACAGGGTTAGATTCCTCCGATTTCAATGGTTCTCTTTCGTAAGTTACTGGTCTCTCGCTCTC
This sequence comes from Sphingobacterium sp. UBA1498, assembly GCF_002325125.1. Lineage (NCBI taxonomy): Bacteria > Pseudomonadati > Bacteroidota > Sphingobacteriia > Sphingobacteriales > Sphingobacteriaceae > Sphingobacterium > Sphingobacterium sp. UBA1498. The sequence continues at coordinate 12,050 of NZ_DCRG01000012.1, read as the reverse complement.
CTCTACCATATTTTCGTCCTTGATGGATTTGAGATCTTCAACCTGCTCGGTTTCCTGAACTACTTTTGCAGGCTGCTCAGCGACAAATTGCTGCGCCGCTGTTCTAATGGTAGAAGGCGGTGTAAAATAATCGTTGAATGCAATCTTCTTACTTTCCAATGCGGCTGAATTTAACGTATGCGGCGATTGATTTTCGCGAAGGACAGTCGTTGTCTTGAGTAGAGTTATATAGGCTGCCACAGCCTGTGCCTTAGCCTCCAATAGGACTAATTCATTCATTTCGGACAAGCCGTCTTGTTCTGACAAGGTCAGATACTTTCCATTTAAATCCTGTAATAAATCACCTATCTTATTAAAAATTTCCTCTTGAGTACCCATAATTATATTTGAAATCACCAATTAATCGTTTATCATACCTATACCCTCAACTAACTTAAAAGTGGAAAACTCAAACCTTTGATTTATAAATATTTGGATTTACATACACTTTTTTGCTACCCAAATTTAATATTTAATTCTGATATTAGCAGCGTCAAAAACAGAATATAGTAGTAGGTTATTATACAAATATCGCCTTATTTGAAGACCATACGACAAAATTAAATTAATCAAATGCTTTTTTTCGAACATAATTTGGCTTTGCGCCCCTCTCAATATGGTAGCATTGAAATTATCTGCGGTTCCATGTTTTCAGGCAAAACAGAAGAATTGATTCGCAGACTAAAACGAGCGCAATATGCACGTCTGAATGTTGAAATATTTAAACCATCCGTTGACAAGCGATACGACGATAAATTAGTCGTTTCACACGATAGTAACAGCATACCCTCTACGCCAGTTGATCATTCTTCCGCTATCTTACTCTTAAGTTCATCAACTAAAGTGGTCGGAATCGATGAGGCACAGTTTTTTGATGACGGTTTGACAGAGGTATGTGTCAAATTGGCAAATAGTGGTATGAGAGTAATTGTCGCGGGACTCGATATGGATTATCAAGGAAAACCATTTGGGCCAATTCCCCATCTTATGTCGGTAGCCGAACATGTGACAAAAGTGCACGCGGTGTGCATGCAATGCGGGGCTCCGGCAAATTATTCTTATCGCCTGACCAATGAGACAGCAACAGTACTTTTAGGTGAAAAAGAAGCCTACGAACCTCGGTGCAGACATTGTTATTTTAATTTGACTAAGTGATTTTGAGAAGCATTCAATAAAAATCTGCCAAAAAATATACAAATACAGTTTGGCATAAAATTTGAAATATACTTTACAAATAGAAGATTAACGCTTTAAATAGCGACAAAATACTTTTCATAATTTAGGTTTATAATTGGTTAGTTAGCAGCTCCTTGCCCATCAAGGAGCTGCTCTTTTTTATCGCCTACAGAAATAGTTAGGGCTGAACGCTATAGTTTATTACCTTCCGTCCAATATTCCCAGTTTGGTCCATTCCTTCAACAATCACTTTATAATTTCCATTTCCGTCGGCATTATAAAATTGAATCGCAGCTTCCCCTGTTTCTGTTATGGAGACTTTCGGATTCCAGTAAATAGTGGTTCTCAAATCATTCACAGCTTTTCTCTCTGGAGTATCATATTTAGGAACGTAGAATTTTCTTTCTTTGATGTAGCCCAGCGGATACATATCGATAACGTTTGATTTAGGTAACATACTTTCAATCTCACTCAACGACATCCGTGGTTTCTTAGCTTCTACTTTCTTCGTATAGATGGAAACAACACCATTGTTCTGATACATTCTGGAAACTGTCCCCAATTCATCGCGCAAGAAAATTTCTATACCTTCGATATCAGCGACATTGATACTATTCAGCCCCGGTTCATCAATAGCCATACCATTCAGAAAGAATTGTACAGGTGTACGCCCACCCGCATTGTAATCGCGGGAAACATAATATTTCAATGTCTGCGGATCATAAGTAATACCCGTCAACACCGTTTGGAGACACATCGTCAACACATTGCACCCTGTCAAACGATCGGGTTCAATACGATGCTCGGGCATCGATAATCCCGAAATAGAAGGAAAATCTTTATTTGTGATTACTTTTTTCACTACGGCTGTCACTTCGACTTCATCCAGTAAGATGGATTTTCGATATTCTTTTCGGCTATTGGCCAAATAAGGCGCAAAAGCCTGATCTATATTGGGTATAAAATAGCTCTTATACACATTGTTCTTATCAATCTCAGGATAAAAGCTCTGATCCATATTGATAACCAAACTCCTGTAATTGTCATTGGATCGGGCATTTACCGTTACTTTGGATGAATCTGGAAAGACCAGATCCTTAAATGTGAATCGTCCATTTTGATCCGTATACACATCCTTTTTAATGTTACGGGAAGGCACCGATAAAAGCAAGCCTCCATTTGGATAAGGACGCCCTGTGTTCATCCGAAGGGTGCCAGACAACTCTATACCTTGCTCAGGGAGAAAACTAATCTGCGGTAATTTCTCCGAAATAAGCGTTGGATAATCAAATCGGCGATAACCCTGTGTCATTAATAACGCATCCAGCGCTTTGTCACGATTGGGATTTTTTTCATCGAAATAGGCGTTTGGATTCTCCACATTCCCTTTCAGGTCTGAAGTTAGTAAAAAGTTACTCACGATAGAAAGATCCGCCTGATCATTATAGGGAACTTTAGACTCATCAATTACAGATACCGAGTAGCTTCCTGGAAATTTCTGTCCATTGTTGTCCACCGCAAGTTTAAGATTTACGAAGTCTTTGGCTTTATAACTTTGCTTATCGCTTGTGACTTGGATATTTAAAAGCTTTTCGCTTTGAACAAATGCCAGACGCTCGCTGATAGGCTTTCCCTCTGGGCTCAATAAAGTTACCTGGACAATACCATTTGGTAAACGTTCTTTCGGAATATTAACTAACGCTGAGGAAGATTTTAAATTCACTTGCGCACCAAAACAAAGGTGTCCATTGGACTGAACCAAAACATAATAAGATTGACTTTGGTTTTTTGAGAAATTTTCTTCACTGGTCACCACGGCGAACTCAGCATTCGTGGCATCCTGCTTCACAAAAACGACATTTGCTTTATCAGTAACGACGGCGGGCAATTTATATGTGCGTTCTTGTCCATTGTCAAACTTTATCACTGCCTGATACTTTTCTCCAGCAAGAGGTAACAGCGAGAAATAACCCATTCCGGTTCCAAAGTCCTCAATCTCAGCAACGGACTTGCCCTTTGAATCCAGAATATTGCCTTTAACCTTTAGCCCTTTGCCATCCGATCCAACTGCTTTAAATGCGACCTTTTTAGCCAGGCCTGCGATCAGATCTCCGCCTTCAGGAAAGAACTGTACGTCGGCATCCCATAAGGCATTTTTGAGTAAGAAAGAACTAGACAGCGGCTTTTCATTTTTATTTTCCTGAATACTAATTTTCAATTGTCCCTTTTCCAAATTCGACTTTTCCTTAGCAGACAGATTTATAGTTACTTTCCCCAATCCGTCAGTCTCACCTTTACCCTTGTCATACGTTTCCCAGCCCGATACAAACTCCCAATTAATTTTTGAATTGATCATCGGTTTTCCCGTTCGATCGCGAAACTGGATGACTGCCTGCGTCTTATTCCCACCAATGTTATTTTGAAATTCAATATTCGTAATCAATTTCTTATTAATTACGTCACCAATGGGAATTACTTTATTAAAGAAGTAAGCATTATCAAAATTAGCCATCCATTTCGTATAGCCTCTAAACCGATAATTGTCCTGAACCATAAATTGAGGATCAAGCACAATCTGCCCATTTCCTACCCCTTTATCCAATGGAATCCGAAGAGTCTGGATAAGGGAATCACGGCTATTCAGCACCTCCACGTAGGCTATTTTACTCGGCTCATATTCAGGCAAATTGCGAGATAAATAGGTGGAAAACCAAAGGGTATCCCCTACAGCATAATATGGCTTATCGAAATGTAAATGTACCTTTTCAACGGGGTACACTTGAAAATATTTTTGAACTCGTTCTACGATCGTATTAATAGGTAGTGTAGGTGCGGTCTGCGCATACGTCGTCCCTATTCCTAATAGTCCTATCGATAAAGTCAATAGTTTTATGTGCTTCATGGAAAGTCTTAGAATAAAAAATGAATAGCTAAATATATTCAATTTTAGGCAAAGACCAACCCCAATAGGTCATTTTTAACATTTATTATATCTGGTATTGGAACCATGAGCCCCTTTCAAACGTCATTAAAGCAAAGGAGCCAATAGTCTGCAGATAGAATCGACACCTCTTTTCCAACGGCTTCGTTGCATCCAACTTCGAATTGTAATCAGATCTGAAAATTCAATATCAGCCAAAAACTGTGCATTCAGACGATCACAGAGTGCTTTATCCGAGATAATTCCTGAAATCTCAAAATTGATATAAAAACTCCTGATATCCAGGTTTGTCGTACCAATATAGGCCAGCTTCCCATCAATACAGATCGTTTTAGCATGGAGAAACCCTTTTTTATAAAGGTAAACATTCACTCCCCTTTCCAGTAGCGGTTTGATAAATGAAAAAGAAGCATGTTGTACGAAATACGAATCAGACTGAGCCGGCAACATCAAATCCACACGAACACCCGACGAAACCGCCAACATTAAAGCAGTGGTCAATTGATCGCTTGGAATAAAATAAGGAGTACACAACTGTACATACTCTTTAGCTTCATTTATACCTGCGATAATAGCTTCCATATTGAATGGTGCTGGCGATCCAGGATCACTCGCCGTAAACCCTACTCCACTGGCATCTTCATGATTTAATGGAAATCGATTTAAATAACCCCGCCCGAGTTCAAAAGACTCCGCTTCCGTCTGATTCCAGCTATTCCAAAACTGGATCTGTAATGTATTTACTGCTGCGCCGATCACCATCATCGCCGTATCCCGCCAGTAAACCCCATTCTTTCCGTTATTGATATATCGGTCCGAAATATTGATCCCACCGACAAAGCCGATTTTACCATCAATAACCACAATCTTACGGTGGTTTCTGTAGTTACTGTTTGCCAAAGAACTAAAAGTAACGGGAAGAAAGGCTTGAAATTCAAAATCAGGTTTATTTCGTCGCAAATATTTTATTACATCCGGCGCACCAAAGCTGTCTAATATCAGACGCACAGTGACACCAGCTTTTGCTTTCTCTTCTAAAATATGTAAAATTTCACGGCCTATTTTGTCCATTTCCCAAATGTAATATTCCATATGGATAGAATGCTCGGCTGCTTTAAGCCGGTCGATAAGTACAGGAAATTTTTCTTCGCCATTGATAAATAGCGTCACCTCGTTATTCAGGGAAAAGGTAGATATTTTTTGGTTTTTGAGATATCGATACACCATAGCCAAACTTCCAATGCGTTCATTTAACGTATCGATATGTTCCTCCATAATTTCAGACTCCTTACGCCAAGCGTCCAATAGTTTTTTGGACTGCTCACGGTATACCCGTTTCATTCTTTTGACCTTTTTAAATTTTTGTCCAAAGAAATAGTAACTGAGTAAACCAATGCCGGGCAAGAACACAATGACCATAATCCAGGCAATCGTTTTGGATGGATTACGGTTTTCGATCAAGATGGTCCCGATTACACCAATGTAAAGAATCAGTAAAGGGATCCAGTAATATTGTAATACTATTTGTAAGATATGATGAAGTACCTCCATTTTGTATGCTAAGGGTTTGACCAAATATAATATTTAGTACCGACATATCGTTGTCGTCAAACACAGTTTATTGCGCCCTCAACATGAATAAATGGACTTAAATAGGGAATATCTAAATTGGCACCACGAAGTACAAACCATATTCCCAACAAGAAATATAGAAAAGGTACCCATTTTGAAAATCCAATTTTGAAGGATCGGGAAAAATTGCCAAGAAAAGAAAAGAGAAACAACAACGGTATAGTTCCCAAACCAAAACATACCATAAAGAAAAAACTTTGGAGTGGACTATCCGCGTTAATGGAAGACATGAGTGCCATATAGACCATGCCACAGGGTAATAATCCATTCAACACACCGGCTATAAAGCTTCCCCCTGGCTTATACAACCACTTCGACAACAACCGTACAATAGGCTGCACAGCTTTGGTCTGCCAGCTCGCGATCGTTTTGTTGTGCTTACCGACTAGCTGAAATAAAGCAATTCCTATCAGTATAATTCCTGTAACCCAGCTCAAGGTACGCTGCCAGCCTTGAATTTGTGCAAATGTCCCTATCGTACCGAGTAAAAGCCCCAAACAACCATAGGTCAGTACCCTACCAGATTGATATAATATCTTATTTAGGAAAACTTTCCACCCCAAACCCTGCCTCCCTTCTATGGCGAAAATCAATGGGCCACACATTACCGCACAATGTATACTGCCAAACAATCCCATGAAAAAAGCAAAATAAGTATAGCTCATTTCCTTATACTAAAATAAAATATGCTCTTCAAATAGAAAATCTTTACCCACACTTTTCCAATCAATATAAAGGTTCCACATTCCTTTATCGAACGTGGAGATCGGAAGGGTATATAGATTACCTGTCGTCTGAAACGGTAATTCTTTATCCAATCGATTATCAGAAGGCTTTCGAAAAACCAATTTCCCTTTATTTTCTTTAGAGACAAAATGAATGTACAAGGTGTCTTTCCTGATTTCGACAGTCGGAGATTCCTTCATAGTCAATACATTCTGCTTTTTATCGTACGCTTGGTCATAATTCAGCCCCTGTTCGTAGTAATCATCTTCCTCCAGACTATCCGAGTCATGGCTTACCATATAGACACCCGCTCCGACTATGCACAACATAAATACCGCCAAGGTTAAAAAAATTTTTGTACCCCAATTCATTTTTCTTCATTTTAATTCATACCCGGAGGCGCTATAAAAGTAGTTTTTAAACTTTCCACTTTCTTATCACCCGAATAGATCGCTAATTTTACATTACTTTTATAAGTCTCCACATCTTTATTCGCGATAATGAGAAAAAAACTCATTGTCGCATGCCCATCTTTATCCAATTTTTGGATAGGGTTAACCAGCTGAATCTTTAAACGCGGATCATCGCAGACGAGTTTGAAAGGCATTTCTTTGCCAGACTTATTGATCAATTCCAAAGAATACAAGTTGCTTATTGTCTTATCGTCACGAAGCTGGTAGGTACTGCCCTTTGCGCGGAGTAACCTTCCATCCACCTGAGAACGGTTGAACAATAGAAAACAAAAGACAGTCATTAGGGCGACCAGCACGATAGAATAAGCTATTGTTCTCGTATTGTTTTTTTTCTTGAGCGTACCCTCGATCTCCCCCATTGGATAAAAGCCAATTAACTTTTTAGGCTTTCCTATTTTGTCCATGACAGCATCACAGGCGTCAATACATGCCGTACAACTTACGCATTCCAATTGCAAGCCTTTTCGAATATCAATTCCTGTAGGACATACATGGACGCAGAGCTTGCAGTCCACACAATCGCCCTGAGGTGCCATGACATCCTTTTGATGTTTTCCTCTAGGTTCTCCACGTCTATGATCATAAGCTACGGTAATACTCTGATCGTCCAAGAGTACCCCTTGCAATCGACCGTATGGGCAGATTGCTATACATACAATTTCTCTAACATAGGCAAATACGCCATAGAAAACCAATGTAAATATAGTAATCGAGATGAGACCACCGATATGTTGATCCAGCGGATCAGTAATAATCTTCAACAAGGCATCGACACCGATAATGTAAGATAAAAAGATATTGGAGATGAAAAAGGATATGATCAGAAAAATGCTATGTTTCAAAAATTTCTTAAACTGCTTTTGATCCGTATTCGGACCTGCATCCAATTTTTTTTGTTGTTGCCAATCACCTTCAATCCAATACTCGATCCTTCTAAATATCAATTCCATAAAAATGGTCTGGGGGCAAGTCCACCCACACCATACCCGTCCAAAGACAACAGTAAACAAAACCACACATACCATCACGATCAACATGCCAAATACGAATATGTATAGGTCTTGCGGATAGAAAAGATTTCCTAAGATGGAGAATTTCCGGTCAATAATGTTAAACATTAAAAACGGTTCACCATTTATTTTGATAAAAGGAGCGACAAATAAGAACAGTAGCAGTGAATATCCAACCCACTGTCTCTTTTTGTAAAGTTCTCCCTGCGGTTTCTTGGCATAAATCCATTGTCTCTTTTTTGACTTAGATCCACCATTATTGGCATTATTCAATACTACTGTACTCATTGTTATTTCGATTTATTACTCTGCTTTTTTTTCTGTTTCAGCTTGATCTGTTTTACCTTCCTCCGCTGATTTCTCTCCACTTGCTGCCTGCCCACCACCATAGCTTACCTCTTCACCTTGCGGCGCTTTTGGATTAGCAGGGTTAGTATCCCTTAATGTGACAATATAACTGGCCACCTGTGCAATTTGAGCAGGACTTAAAGTTTGTTCCCAAGGCACCATTCCTTTATCAGGAACACCATATTTAATGGTTTTGAAGATGTCCTTAATTTCGCCACCATGTAACCAAAACTTATCGGTCAAGTTCGGTCCGATACCACCTTCACCACTACCGCCGTGACAGGCGACGCAGTTTGCGGTAAAGATAGCTTTCCCGTCGGCGGCCAACTCCGGTTGAAACTCCACGCTACTTTCATCTACGTTACTCGCTGAAGCAGTGAGATAAGCCTGGCGTTCTTTCTCAGCAATGACCATCTCATGTTCATATTCCTGATCTTGGTTCATTCCTATACCAGAGACCTGATAAACGAATAAGTAAACAAGACCAAAAAAGATTGTTCCGTAAAAGAGGAAATTAAACCAGATTGGAATCGGATTATCCAATTCGCGAATACCGTCATATTCATGGTCTATAACAATATCCTTCTCTTCTGAAATCGGTCTGATCCCCATGATCTTGTTCCATGACCTTTTCATCCAGCCTTTGTTTGCTGCCTTTTTGAGTTTTTCCTCGTTGGCCAATTCAGGCATGGTAATCTTAATAATGGATTTCATCGCACGATTGACCATCAGTGCCGAAGCGAGGAGAGCCAACATCACAACGATCAATACGATAATTAAGATATCTGTGTATAAATTATCTGTACCAAATCCTATCGTAGATTGAACAACTTCTGCGGTAGCTGGTGCAGTATCCAATAATAAACTCATATATTATAGACTTTCAGGTGAATGATTCAGTTCCTTTTCTGTTTCGTCTTCTTCCAAAGGCAATTCCTTCATATAAGTAACATAGTCTTTTTTCATCCGGAACAACATTATTGCTACTGAAATGAAGAAAATCAAGAAGATCCAAAGTGATGCGATTAAATAAAGCTCACTACCGTTTAGATTTGTTATTTGCTTAAACATCGCTTTATTGATTTGCGTTAATAGTATTATCAGCTACCTTCGGCGCTGCTTTTATATCTGTTCCAAGTCGCTGCAAGTATGCAATTACGGCTACAATCTCACGATCAGCTAACACATTCACTTGATTTTGTTTCAGATCATCAGCAATTTTTTGCGCTTGCTTAGTAAGATCCTTTTCAGCATGTTCAATTTCAGCATCGGTATATGGAATACCCAATTTGCGCAATGCTTTCATTTTATCCTGCAGAATAGAATTGTCCAATTTCTGATCGATCAGCCATGGATAAGTTGGCATGATACTTCCAGGAGAGGTAATTGTTGGATCCATCAAGTGGTCAAAGTGCCATTTGTTCGGATATTTCCCTCCGATCCGGTGCAGATCCGGTCCAGTCCGCTTCGAGCCCCATAAAAACGGTGTATCGTAAACAAACTCACCAGCTTTACTATATTCACCATATCGCGCTGTTTCTGACCTAAACGGACGGATCGTCTGTGTATGACAATTAACACAGCCTTCCCTAACATACAAATCCCGTCCTTGCAATTCCAATGCTGTGTAAGGTTTCACACTAGCAATTGTGGGAACGTTCTTAGAAATCGTAAACGTCGGTACCATCTCGACCATACCTCCGATAAGGATGGCAATTAGCGCTAGCACCATAAATAAAATTGGTTTACGTTCGAGGCGACGGTGTTGCGACTGTTCGTTTACCTGAACTGGCAATAATGCAGGTGCTTCCGCTGGTTCATTGGCCAGAAGCTTTCCGCTTTTCATCGTTTTGATCAAGTTGAAAGTCATCAAGAACACACCAGACAGATAAAGAGCCCCACCTAATGCACGCATCATGTGCATCGGCAAAATTTCTAATGTCGTCGCAAGGAAATTCGGATATTTCAAAACACCCTCTGGTGTAAATTCTTTCCACATCAAACCTTGTACTACAGCTGCCCAGTACATTGGGATTGCATAGAACAAAATACCCAGTGTACCAATCCAGAAGTGAGTTGATGCCAGTTTTTTAGAGTAGAGGTCTGTTTTATAAATACGAGGTATCAACCAGTACAAAATTCCGAATGTCATAAATCCGTTCCATCCCAATGCCCCCACGTGTACGTGTGCTACAATCCAATCGGTAAAGTGAGCAATTGCATTAACTTGTTTCAAGGATAACATAGGCCCCTCGAAAGTTGCCATCCCATAACAGGTAAGTGCCACCACCATGAATTTTAACATCGGTTCTGTCCGCACCTTATCCCATGCACCCCGTAAGGTGAGCAGACCATTGATCATACCACCCCAACTCGGAGCAATCAACATAATTGAAAATACGACTCCTAAAGACTGTACCCAACCCGGTAGTGCCGTATATAATAAATGGTGAGGACCTGCCCAGATATAAATAAAGATTAAAGACCAAAAGTGAAGAATACTTAATTTATACGAGTAAACCGGACGGTTGGCCATTTTAGGAAGAAAATAATACATCATTCCCAGATAAGGAGTCGTCAAGAAAAAGGCTACTGCATTGTGTCCATACCACCATTGTACAAGGGCATCCTGTACACCTTTATACACATAGTAACTTTTCCAGCCCGCTACGGGCAATTGAATGGAGTTAACAATGTGCAAAACAGCGACTGTAACAAACGTGGCAATATAGAACCAAACTGCGACATACATATGGCGTTCGCGTCGTTTGATAATAGTGCCGAACATATTGATACCAAATACAACCCAAATAAGGGTAATGGCGATATCAATTGGCCATTCCATTTCGGCATACTCATGGCTTGAAGTAAGACCCAGTGGAAGTGTAATAGCCGAGGCAACAATAATTAATTGCCAACCCCAAAAATGGAGCTTACTCAAAGCATCACTGAACATTCTTGCTTTAAGCACCCGCTGCAAGGAGTAGTATACTCCCATAAAAATACCATTACCTACGAAAGCAAAAATAACCGCATTGGTATGTACAGGGCGTACACGGCCAAATGTTGTAAATTGCAATCCAAAGTTCATCTGAGGCCAAACAAGTTGAGTCGCCACAAGCAATCCTATGGTCATACCAACTATCCCCCAAATAATGGTAGCGATTCCGAAATTTCTGACAATCTTATTGTCGTAATTAAATTGCTCTAACTGCATTACTTAAATTGTTGATTCTGCTTCAAAAGTAAGCAGCATTTTATGACAATCTAATGATGTACAATGCGTACAAAAGTGATGTGCATCACTTTTAGCTTAATCTCGGCTTTCGCTTCGTTTCTACAATTTGCAACTGAATGTAAGTAAGTTATCAAAAATAAAAATGGTGAACCGGCGTTCCTATAATTAATCGTGAAGTCAAAAGTGATGCTAATCACTTTTCTAACCTTGCAGCTAGATCTTTTAATATAAGTCAACCTATTATTACGGCCAAAAAAGGTTGTTGTTTCCTCAAGACACACCTTTGCCTCAGTTATGCTATAGCCACTATCGATACAATTGCAAGTTTGGACTAAGATTGATCGGCAGACTTCTATGAAGATGCACTGTGCGACTGAGGACAGTGCCGGTTGCGGAACATCGCAGATGGACCAGCCGCATCTATGGCCACTGAGGTAGTTAAACGAAAGAAGCCCTTGACTGTTTCC